>DHGD01000085.1:1730-3707 GCA_002402575.1 Syntrophomonas sp. UBA4807 | reverse complement strand
TCAGGGATTCCCAGGCCGAGCGGCTGAGTCCGGCGAGTAATTTTCGATCATACAGAAAATACCGTCGCAGAATCTTGGGAATACTAAAGACGAAATGCCGATGAGGGATCTTCTTGAGGACATCCATGCAGAGCCACTCGCCGAATTCCACAACCCGCTTCTGGTGGCAGGAGGGGCAGAAGTGGCGGCGTTTGCAGGAAAATGCCAGGAGATATTCATGGCCGCAGTCCCACGTCGCCGGCTAAACCGGACAACGGCATCATGGCTATCGCCAACGTGATAAGTAACATTGCAAGCATTTTCTTCAATTTACTTTCCTCCTCAAGTTGGGTTTGAAGTCGGGCCGAAGAGCTGCGATAACTTGCCGGGCTTCGTCGAGGTGATTATGAGGAACCGGTATCCGGGCCTGGTGTATCTGCGGGCCATGCCGCTCAATGGCTGCATAGGAAAATACCAGACACTGCGGTTCGATGGAATTGTCCAGATTACAGTCGACGAGATAGCTCCCGCCGCCCGACCAGGTGTGCAGGGCGCCATTCAGCCAGATGCCGTGGCGCCCGATGCGTGCTTCGCCGGTTGGCGTGAGATTGCGTCGACGCGAAATTCGGGTTGACAGGGCGGCGGCTCCTGCTACGAGGGCGATGATGGTCAAGCCAACGCCAATCATCAAGACGGTAAGCTTCGGATAGAGTACCGCCATCAGGCCGCAATACAGCAAGGCAAACCCTGCGGTAATCAGGACGATCAATTTCTTCACACTTTTCTCAGTGGCAAGTTCGGCGCCGGCAAAGGCGTGCCACTCGTCCTCACTGTAACGCCAGTGGGCCAGCAATTGCTCTTCGTGAAACAGTTCACGATAGACCCTGAGACGATGCCGAAATACAAATGAGGAGAAGAAAGCAGTCACGGCAAAAAAGCCGCCGACCAGCATCATGGCAAAAGCGCCATCGCCCATGGCCTTTTCAACGCCATCGAAGAGGATGGGCAAAAGGACCATGACGATTCCCAGTATCGTCACGGCATAACAGATGATAAAGGCCTTGAGAGGAGATCCGGTGGTGGTGCTGTCAGCAGAGGTTGTTTGCATAGGCATCCTTATGGTGTGAGACAGCATTGCTGTCCCGTGTATGGCTATAAAGTTTAATCCCGCTGTTGCGGGGTCATTGATCACTTCCCGATAGTTCCTGCGGCATCCAGTTTGAGCAGCCACACCGCTACCCCCTTGTCGTCACGTCCGCACACACCATAACCGCCGTCAGCTGCCCGCACAACGGCGTATCCGGTTGACAGACGCTTGTCCGTCATTTCTTTATCCCAAACAACATTTCCCCGGCTGTCGGTTCGCAGGATCCAAAGGATGGCTTTGCCCATGCTTATCCCACCGGTTGCAATAAATCCGTTGTCCTTCGTTTCTGTTACGGCAGATAGTCCGGCGCTTCTCCCCTGCTGGTTTTTGCCAAAGGTTTTGTGCCAGCCGGGAGAGCCGCTAGCGTCATACTTTGCCAGCAATCCGTCTCCATCGCCCACACCAGCAAAAATAACTCCTCCATCGCCTGTTGCCGTCAGTGCCTCCGCACCGCTTTGCTGGTAATGATCAACTTCGCGCCGCCATACAGTAGTACCGGAAGAGTCAAGCTTCAGGACAACGGCATGCGCATTGGGAACGGTAAAAGAGGCATAGAAGTTTCCCTCCGCTGCCTTTGCAACGGAAACCGGAAAGCCACCGCCTCCGTCATCAGCTGATCCCAGAAACTTTTCCCACTGCCGGTTTCCGTTTCCGTCCAGCCTTATCAGCCATGCAGTTACCGTCCCTCCAACACTGCCGAATCCACTCACAAGGAATCCACCATCATCGGTCCGGAGAATAGAGCGTCCTTCACCGGCGGAGGTATTGGCACCCCATTGGCAGCCGTATGATTTCTCCCAGAGGGTCGTGCCGTTTTTGGACAATTTGATTACCCACAATTCGTTCCAGGC
>DHGD01000085.1:0-1666 GCA_002402575.1 Syntrophomonas sp. UBA4807 | reverse complement strand
CGCGGCTGTCGGTTTTCATGACCCACAGTGAGGACCCGTTGTCCCTGGCGTTTTCTCCCTTTGATCCGGTCATCAGGTAGCCGCCGTCCGAGGTGGCAATAACCGCTGCACGATAATTGTTGAATGTCGTGAAGGTTTTAGTCCATGTTGCTGAGGCGTTATCTGATTTTTGCTGTTTGAGTTTCTTTGATGCGGCATCCGCAAGAGCAAAATATCCTGATCCCATGGTCAACAGTAAAGCGATACAGGTTGCGGTAAGCAAACGGATAAGGACTATCATTTATTTTTCCTTTCAATCGTCTGTCAGTATGTGACAAAAGTCCAGCCTCAGGGATTTAGATAAGTGCCCTTGATCTCGACCATACCGTTGCCCCCTGATCTTGCGTTTTGCGACCATGAGCCGGGGTTGGAGGTTTCAACCAGGTAGGTGCCCGGCTGCAGGACGATGTCCGGTTTGACTTCCCAATAATAAGATGGCTGAGGGGATCCTGATCTTCCCTGTGCCTGCCAGGTGCCTATCGCGGTGCCTGTTGTGCTTGTTATCCGTATATCTCCCGGTATTCCCCTATAGCCATAATGATAGGTAAACATATTGGTGATCCACACCGGGCGGGCAATGGTAAAACGGGGGCTTCTTCCTCCCGATGAAACACCGGCGTCATTGCCATTGTAAAATATAACCAATTCCTTGCCGGGTTTGCTGGTCTTCATTCCGCTGTCATCTGAACCGTTTTGTCCGGCGGGAGCGATTGCTGTTGTCCCCCCGCACACGATGCGCGAGAATCCAACGCAGAAGCCCTCGTTGCATACCTTGTTATCTCCCATGACCCACGTTGGTCGGCGATTAGCCAGTTCGAACGATATTGCCCCGGAAAAACCATTTTTTCGGCAGAAATAATCTGCTGCGGGTTTTTGGCAATTGCTCCCCCAGTTGAGACAATTATCGACATAGTGTCCGTTGATCATCGGATCCAGATACGTTTTGGAATTCATGGATTCTGTTTTGGGCGCTGCCGCAGGAGCCGGTCCGCGCAGCTTCACGCCGGATACCGTGTCGCTGTTGTGCGTTCCATTGGGAACGCCGTTCTTTAGCCAGCAATGATAGGCAGATTTTACATACGTGTAAGCTGCACACTTGAGATCCGTGGCGCATTGGTTCTGACAGAACTTCACAGAAGATGCATTATCGATTCTTCGATAGTCCGCACCCATGCGATCGGTGTTGGGCTCGCAGGTCACACCAGCCACAATGGCGCAGCTTCCATCCCCGACCGTGCGCTTTTTTACCCCGGATATGGTGTCGTTGTTGGGGGTTGGCCCGGGCACACCATTTTTCAGCCAGCAGTGGTGTGCTGACTTCACATACGTGAAGGCTTCGCAGTTCTTGTCAACAGCGCAGGCGGAATGGCACGCTTCCACCGATGGGCTGCCATCAATGCGTCGATAGTCCGCGCCCATACGATCGGTATTGGCCTCCATGGTTAGTATGTCAGCCCGGGCTGACGTTGAAATCAAGATGATAGCAAAAAAGACGGTCAGTGCCGCTCCAAATGTATAATGCGCTGTTCTGGCAATAAAAGCATACATAATAACCTCCGAATTTTGTGATAACTTCCTTGTTCGCAAAAGTATAGGCCGCGGTCTTGTATGTCAAGAAGATTTAGGC
>DHGD01000115.1:21662-68431 GCA_002402575.1 Syntrophomonas sp. UBA4807 | reverse complement strand
TTCACTTTTTTGTTGACAATCGCAGTCTAGGGAATCGTGCATAATGGAATTCGGAAGTGTAGCGGTAAATAGACCCCTATATTACGAGTAACACTGACGTATAAAAATGTTATTTTCATTGTAATACGACCTGTTTAAAACCGCCGAAGTCCTTAGCCATTTGCGCATAAATTTCCTTTCCCAAAAGAAGCTTATATATTTCATCCGCTTTTTTCTCCGGATCAACATTCTCGAACTGTTCAGGATAGAGTATCTTCCCGATATAGTAAGCATCAGCAATCGCTGTATCGATATTTGTTGTGTAAGAATTATACGGCAGGATCGAATATAGTTGCCCATTTCTCACAGCAGACAATGTCTTATAGAATTGTATGTTTTTCTTATAATCCTCAAGTACTGACGGATATCCGGCACCATCAATAAAAATCTTATCAGGATTCCACTTGATTAACTGTTCCTTATCAATCATCAACGGACCAGTCTTTCCGGTCTCATCCACCACATTCTTGGCATTAACAGCATTAAACAACGAGTAATTGCCCTGAGTGCTTTCAATCCCATGGGTTCCCTTCATTCCCAAACCCCCGACATAGGCAGAGGGTTTCTTATTATGGGCTATATCCTTTGTTCTTGTGTCCAGATCAGTTTTAAACCCATCCATCAGTCCAACCAGTTCCTGAGCTCTTTTATCCATACCAGTAATTTTGCCGATAAGCATTAACGAAACGTTAACCTGCGGATCGAAAGTCGACGTTTTTCCATAACTTAACGCGATAACAGGGATTCCTGTTTTTGACTGCAAATTATCCGCAGCGGCTTTATCGGCAGCATAAGTTGTAAAAATCACATCCGGTTTTACCGCCAGGAGTTTCTCCGGATCTGGAGCATTATTGGGGCCACCCGGCCCAATCACCGGCAGCTTCGTGAGCGTCGGATTGGCATAAAGATATGGTCTGCCAGTCGGACTGTCTATTTCCATTTGTTCAATTCCCGTAAAAATATCAGTATTATTAAAATAGCAGCAGAGCCTTAATGCACCAGGTCCAATGGCTACCACTTTATTGGCCGCTCCGTTAATTTCAACTTGTCTCCCCAATGTATCAGTTATGGTGATTTTTGAGGATGCTGTCTGAGAAGTTTGGGAAGAACACCCATTTAAGAGAAATGTCATACAAAATAGTAGTGCAACAGTTAGAATAATAATCTTTTTTTTCATCATAATCCTCCAATTTTAATATAGTTTTTATTCGCAGAACTATACCGGAACCACAACCGGAATGCCATCGATTTCTTTGACTTTAACCGATATCGAATAAACGCTTTCGATATTCTCCGGAGTCATCACTTCCAATCCGCCAGCGGCAAAAATCTTGCCATTTTTCAATAACAGGAACTTATCAGCAAAACGAATAGCCAGATTCAAATCATGCATACTTACCACCGCACCGATTTGCTGGTTTCTGACAACTCTTTTAATGATCTTAACAACTTCAAGTTGATTCTTTAGATCCAGATTACTGGTTGGCTCGTCGAGTAGAAGAAGATTCGGTTCTTGAGCCAACGCTCTGGCTATGACCACTTTTTGCTGTTCTCCACCACTTAATTCATTCAGATACCTTAAGGAGTATTCCTCCAACTCAAGCATTTTTAAAGCTTTGTGGGTAATTTCAAGATCATTCTTGGAAGCCTCCCATTGGATATAGGGTTTTCTTCCCAGCAGCACTGCATCATAAACAGTCATACAGACGCTTTCTTGGCGCTGGGCCACATAACCAATTCTTTTAGCAATTTCTCTTCGACTGAGTTTGCCTGTCTCGTCGTTCTGAATAAAAACAGCACCTGCACAAGGCTTTAAAACCCGATTGATGCATTTTAAGAGGGTGGACTTCCCAGCGCCATTAACACCAAGAACAGCAAGAAAATTCCCCTTGCAAATAGAGAAGTTAATCTCCTGTAAAACTGAATGGCTGGGATAAGTAAAAGCCAGTTCATTCACCGATAAGATCATTTCTTTTGATACCCCCTTACCAGCAAGTAAAGAAACAATGGTGCTCCAAAGAAAGAGGTAATAGCCCCGACAGGAAGCACTACAGGAGCTACCATTGTTCTAGCCATAGTATCCGAAATAAGCAGTAGTAATGAACCCATCAACGCCGAGGCAGGTATCAGATAACGATGATCCCCGCCAATAATTCTCCGCATAATTTGGGGACCGACAAGACCGATAAAACCAATAATGCCTAAAAAAGAAACAGCAACAGCCGCAATCATGGACGATACTAACATTCCTCCCTGTCTGACTCTTTCCATATTTACCCCCAGACTTTTAGCAGTTTCTTCTCCGCTGTCCAGAGCGTTGTAGTCCCATCTTTTGAACATAAAATAGATGAATGCTAAGCCGATAAGACAGGTTAAAATAAAAACTTCAGGCCAAGCGATCCTTCCCAGGTCGCCAAATGTCCAGAATACTACTGCGGCAATTTGAAAATCCTGGGCAAAATATTGGATTAGGATTGTTCCTGCAGAAAATAGTGAACTTAGCGCCACACCAGAAAGAACCATTGCCTCAGGTGAAAAACTCCGTATTCTAGCCAAAAGCAGAATAACCATCGTAGCTATCATTGAACAAACAAAAGCGGAAACCGTTACCATATATGGATTGTTAATGGTTACCGCGTCTGTACTAGTACTTGAAATACTGCCTGCACCAAAAACAATAATGGCCAAATTAGCTCCAAAAGCTGCAGCATTGGATATTCCAAGGGTGGATGGTGAAGCCAGCGGATTTCTGAGATTGTTTTGCATGACACAACCAGCCACAGATAATCCTGCACCGGCAATAATTGCCGCCAGTATTCTAGGCAGACGAATTCGCCAGATTACGACATCCGATACATTGCTGCCATTTCCCAGAATTGATTGAATGACCTGATAAAGGTTCAAATTCATCGAACCCGCATTCACTGCAACTATCGCTACTAAAATTATTAAACATACCAGCACAACAAGAACCAGTTTTTTTCTTCCTGTATATCTCAGGTATATATCCGTCTCGTTAATACTATAATTAGAATTTGTTTGATTTTTCAATTTTTCCATCTTTTTGAGCTTTACTGCCATCCTCTACCATATCCTTAAAAAAAGCAAAATTTCTTCCCGTCCTGCAACTGATTAAACCCGCCAAAACAAAGTTGCTATGGTTGTATCCACATCTTCATAAATAAATCCATCTCGGGCTAAAGTTTTCAAATAAGCTCTAATGTATTCTTCTTCCGCCGAAGTAATATCTTGATAGGTTTTAACCCGGTTAACATATAATCCATAAGCCTCATCAAGTGTTTTTTTCATATTCCAGACCTGTTTTTCATACTCCAGTTGTGGAAGATATCCCTGTCGCCATAACATTTCAAAGGAAAACAAAATTTCCTCATCACTGCTTTCTCTATGCTCACTTATGCTAACCAACTCTTTAACGGCATCAGAAACTGGGTCTGTTCGTTTTATTGGTTTGGCTAACACACACCAGCCTTTAGATGCTGCAGATAGCTTCTCAAAGGTATCCTCGCTCTGAATTGCCGGTGTCATATGAGCAAATACCAAATCAAATTTATGTAAGTATCCGGATTTTTTAACATCCAAATTATGCCAATCATGACAAGAAAAATCTATATTTTGTATATTGTAATGCAGAGCTTTTTCTTTGGCGATATTAATCATCTCAGGAGACAGATCCACCCCGGTTACATGGCGAAAGCGTCCGGCTAAAGCCAAAGCATATTTTCCTGCCCCGCAGCCCACATCCAGGGCAAGCCCTTCCTGCTTCAGCATATTCTTTGCTTCTAATAACTTTAGAAAAGAATCGCTTTGAAAATCAGGTAGGACAAAATCGCCAAAACTCTCCGCCATAGAGTTCCACATATCCAAACAGGCTTGTTTGTTTTTTTGTTTTAGACTCCATTTTTCCCGGATTTTATTCATTTCCACAAAATCACCCCTTATCAGTAAGGACATCTAGATTCCCTATTATTTGATTTGATGACAAGACCAAGTTTATATCAAAACAATTATATAACTAATCGAATGTGCCACAAGCCCTCAGGGGGGATAGAAAAATGCGCATCTTTGATTTCTTCAAAAATGCGCATTTTCTTACTGTCACAGTAAAAAGTACGGTTCGCACTTATCTATTTTTCTATTTCTCATGCCCCGGATAGGGATATAATAATCATTTGTTTATTTAATAAAACGATCAATGGCTTTAGCAAGATTATCGATAGCAGCTTTATCACCTAATTCGACTGCATCTACAATACAATGTTCCATATGGTCTTTTAATATTACCTTGCCAGTATTGTTCAGCGCAGAGATAACTGCAGATAATTGGATTAGTACTTCGCTACAATCTCTTCCTTCTTCCACCATTCGTTTCACTGATTCTAAATGACCGCTTGCACGGGATAATCGGTTTAATACCATTTTTGTATTTTGATGACTGTGTTTATGTTCATTATTATGGCTATGTAAATACTCCTTACCATCAGGCGTTTTATGGGCATGAACTTGTCCTTTTTCACTTTTATTCATAATTGACCTTCCTATCCAAAATTCTGATATAAAAATGCAGTTCTATAATGTGCGACCTTTTCCTCCGCATAGCCGCTGATCTGGTCAAACCTAAGCTGACAATAATAAGCTGGATTTCTAACTCTTTCAAAATCACAAGGCGAGAGATATCCTGCCTCTCTGGATCAGCCTAATTCTTTGACCGCTTCTTGGACCGGCTAATTTCCTGAACTAATCTGTTCCACATAGGCCACCTTTATATCTCTGTCATAATAATTTGCCATGTCAACACCTCCTGACGGCTCTCTTTATTATTGTCCATCTTCTCGGTGTTAGCTAGTAGGTTACCACATCGCGTGTCATATAATCAAGCCGCCGGTCATTCGTGTCCATGTCGCGCAGAACCGCTATATTCTGTGTTCGGCGCAGCAGGTCAACGATAAGCTGCAGGTACTTGCGCCATTTACCGCGGCGGCAACAATGCAGCTTTTTCGATGACAGTTTCAGGCATTTAAGCCGCATGTCCATGGCCTGAATATCATCCTCCGCAGCGTCACAGGCCCATACCGCGAATAGATACGCCCGCAGCGCACAAAGCGTAAATTTACACTTTGGCGTTTTTTATTGGGAGTCGCTTATTGCTAAAGCCGCGGGCTATTCCTGGCCCAGCAGCGCTTCCATTTCCTCACGGTTCAGCTTGTTCTTTTCCAGCAGCGCATTCACCATGCGGTCCATACGGTGTTTATTCTTCGCAATGATATTTACGGTATTTTTCATCTCATCACGGATAATGGCGCTGACACGTTCGGATACCTTAGCTGCCAGAGGGCCGCGCGTGGCCTCATCAGCGCTCATGACGGCCATGCCGAATTCATCATCCATGCCGTAATTGCAGATCATAGAGCGAGCCACACGGGTGGCTTGCTCCAGATCGCCGGACGCGCCGGTGGAAACACCGTCTTTCTCACCGTAATACACGATCTCCGCCGCGCGTCCGCCGAGGCTTACGCGGATACGGCTGATTAAATCCTCCTTGGTTTGCAGCGGCCCCATGTCCTTATCCGAATGCTCCATATAACCGCCATGGCCGCCCCGGGCGACAATGGTCAGGTAGGAAGGGGTATTCCCGCCCAGATAACATAAAAAGGCGTGTCCGGATTCATGCCGCGCGACACGTTCCAGATATTCGTGGCCCCAGTTTTTCTCCGCGCCAAACCGGGAAAGCTCAAACGCTTCATCCAGCAGCGCATCATCAAGGGGCTTGTTCTGCTTCACCGCCATGCGGTTGGCGAGTTCCAGCACGGACGCCATATTGGCAAGGCTCATCCCGGTGGAACGCCCGGCAAGGCGCTCAATCATCTGCTCGGTAACGATTTGCGTCTTATTATTTTTGAGCATCATTTCAATATACTGCCGCCGGTCGTCCTTGTTCGGCAGATCCACCATGATTTTTCTGTCAAAGCGCCGGGCAAGCGCCGCGTCGATGGTTCCCATGCCGCCCTTGCCTTCCTCTACGTCAAAATTCGTTGCCGCCAGTACAAAAACAGGGCGCTTCGGATCAACAGAAAAACCGTCCATTTCCGTCAGCAACGCGTTGAGCGCCATTTCCTCGCCGTGTCCGGAGTCCGAGCCGCCTCTGGCGCGTCCAACCGCGTCGATCTCGTCGATAAAGATAATGGCAGGGGCGTACCGCCGTGCCTTTTTAAACAGTGCGCGGACGGATTCCGGGCCGCTTCCTTGATACTTGGTGACAAACGAACTTGCCACAGCAGGAATAAAAGCTACGCCGCTTTCTCCGGCCATAGCTTTGGCCAGCAGCGTTTTGCCCGTTCCCGGAGGACCGTAAAGCAGTACGCCTTTAGGCGGCTTTAAGCCCTGCGCGGAGAATTTCTTGGGGCTTTTTAAATAATCGACAAAAAACTGCAATTCTTCCTTTGCTTCGCCGGCACCGATTACATCCGCGAACCGGATGTTCGGCTTTTCAGCATCCGTCAGCACCTCTCCGGCGTCTTCCGCAGCCAGCGCGCGCTTCAACCGGAGGTCCCGCACCCGAATAATGACTTCCTTTTTATCGGGAGTAAACTTTGGCGCGGTTTCAAAATACAATACCTTGCGTTCTCCGGCCATGCGCGCCGCTACGCTCTGCATGTACATCCGCTTGCAGATATCTTCCAGCTCATCTTCAAACACCGTAAAATCATCGGCGGGCGCGGTGAGCTTACCTCTGGCTCCCGCACGCACAAAAGACATAAGAAGCTCGCTGTCAATCTTAAATAATTCTGTTTCCAGAAGATAGACCGGCAGTTCGGGAAGCCGTTCACGAATAGCGCTAAACAGCTCGTTGCCTGCGTGTATACTCGCCGCCGCCATAGGCGCGAAATCAAAGGCGTTCACTGTCCCTGTCGCGGCTGCGAGATCAGCTGACAGACTGCTTCCATAGTTTTTCGTTGCGGTTTCATCCCGTGTACTCAGATCAAGCAGGACTAACCGGATGTCCTTTTCACCGGCGATTTTCATCGCCTCATCCCGGTTCGTGGTCTGATAAAAAACGAAGCCAGGCAGATTTTCTTTACATGCGTCTGCAAACCACGGCGTGCCAAAAATAAGAATTCCGGCTTTTTCATTGTTCCGGAATAGGGGAAGCACATCGGCAGAGAGGTGTGCGGCATCGACTTCAAACCGAATACTGTCCAAACGCTCCAATACGGAGAGAAAGGAATCCACATTGAATAACCGACAAAGCTTAAATATTTCGTTTTTAAAGAAAAGCTCCGTTTGGGCCCGCAGCGTGCGCGCGTCGGCCTGACCGCCCTCCGCGTAGAGCAATGTGGCAGCCAGCAGGTCATCCGCGCTTACGGCAATTCCGTACTGCTTTTTAAACAGATCGCAGAATCGCTTGAATTCATCGGCGCTGATTTTCTCCAAATCGTTCGCCTGCAAATGATTGAACAGAAGCGGCCAGCCCGTGGCCAAACGGGAGGTAATGGCGGCGGGGAAGAAAGGCTGTCCGGTATGTGGATTTTTCTCGGTTTCCAGTACGTTTAGTATTGTTTGGCGCGGTATGCCCGCCGCGTTTTGCTTGGCGTCGCCCTCATAGAGAGAACGCCCCGCGTTGGACGTAAAAATAATAATGGTATCTTTAAAGGAAACATCTTCATCCCCATACTTGTCGGTCAGTCTGCCCGCGTCGAGTATCTGTAGAAACAGGTGGATGGTGTTCAAGTGCGCTTTCTCAATCTCATCAAATAGCAGGATGCTGTGCGGGTGCTGCTTGACAAAGCCGGTCAGCGTGCCCGGTTTTGCGCCCTGGTAGCTGCGCTCAAAGCCGATGAGGTTCATATACGACTGGTGATCGGAAAAGCTGGACATATCGAACCGTTTGTAGGGAATGCTGAGAGCTTCCGCCGCCTGTTCGGCAAGGAAGGTCTTTCCGACACCCGGTGGCCCCGCGAAAACAAAGATAGCCCGCGGGCGTTTGCGTTTTTCGTCGCTTGCCGCCAGCACCTCGGCGCTGAACATGCCTTCCGCAAAGGCATGGACCACATGATCCTGCCCGCCGACAGTGGAGAGCAGCGTGGAGCGCATGGTGCGGATGCGCGCCGTCAGCTCCGGCAGAAAACCAAGCCCCATTTCCGGTGTTTCCCCGGGCTTTTGCTCTTCACCTTTAACCGCCGCCTCTGCCAGTTCGCCGTTTTGCAGCACGGCCTTGTTCCCGTTTGGGGGAACAACCTCACCGATGACGCCGATGGGGTCATTCAGTATTACCGTGAGCACCATAGCGGCGGTGAGTTTCTCTGAGCCCATGGCGGCGGCCACCTGCGCCGCCGTATTCCACATTGACATCATTTCGGCCTGGGCATCCCTGTTTTCAGAAAAGCGGTAGCTGCGCAGCATCCCGCGCAGTTGGCTCCGCGCGCGTGATGAGTCTATCCCGGCCTCGGACAAAAGCGCGCGTACCTGACGTATATCCTCTTTAATCCCCGCATGGTATTTTTCTTTTGGTGTAATATTTTCGGGCCGAAGCTCGGCAAGTTTCAGTATGCCCAAAAAAACGTGCTCCACGGCAAGCTCCGTGCCATGACTCGCCGCAAGCTCCGCTTTCGCGCGCATCATGACAACTTGCATGGTGATGGACGATTCCATGCGCGTCACCCCCGTTTATTTCTTTTTGCGGCCAAACAGGCCCCATCCCCATCCCTTTTTCTTGGATGGATTCAGATGCTCCGTTTCGGCGGACGCGGCCTTTCCGGAAGCGGGACGCATTTCCATCAGCTTCTGGCGAATGCCATCAGGACGCAGCCAGCCAAAACCCCCGTATTGAAGGCGGATCGTCAGGCGGTCAAAGTCGTCATCCGTCCAATTTGGATACAATCGCAAAAAAACTTCAAGCCGCGGGCGGGCGGTCTCGTCCCAGTCGGAAAACCCTGGAAATTCGAAATCCGCGTCGATTTCCCATATCCGTAACGAATTGTCTCTGCTGCCTGATATCAGCCGCCTGCCGTCCGGAGTGATGCAAATCCGGCTGACAGATTCCGTATGCGCTCTGACTACTTGAAGGCACTGCCCGCTTGCCACATCCCAAATGCGTATAGTTTTATCGAAACCGCCGGAAAACAAATACCGTCCGTCGGGGCTCAACGCGGCGGTATAGACATCATCAGTATGCCCTTCAAATTTATTAACGCATTTCCCTGACGCAATATCATAGAGCCCGGGAACAGCACTGTCCGCCAGTCCGAGCAGAAGCGTCTCGTCATCGCTTATGCCAAACCCTCCGGTGATTTCGATCGGATTACTGCACACACATTTCCCAGTCTGCATATTGTATACGCGCAGAGCGCCATCGCCGCTGAATATGTCGCATAAGGCATATCCTCTGCTTCCGCCAGGGCCGACAAGCATTTTATTGACATGCGCGCTGTTTTCAAAATCAAACAGCTTCTCTCCCGTTGCGAGGTCAATCATACAAATCGGGCTTATCTCATTGACCATCTCGGCAACCGCACGATATTCTTCCGGGACCAATGCCAGAATCTGATTCAGTTCTGGTATATCGCCTCCGAGCCGGTCGGGCCGGCTTCCATCCAGCGGGATACGCACAGGCATCCCGAAGCAGCAGCACAACAGCGACTTTTCATCCCGGGCGAAACACAGCTTTGTGATCTGTTCTTCGGGGGAAGGAAACGTATTCAGGCAAACGCCTCTGCTGATATCCCAAAGTTTGATTTCGTTCAGCCCTGAAGTGGCGGCAAGCGTAAAATCACCGTTAAACGCCAGGGCCATCACGTCCCATTTGTGCGCATCCAGCACATATTCCTCCAGCAGACCATTTACGCTCTTTACCCGGCAATATCGCGCAATATCCATGCCAAGCGCACGGCATTCCATACTGTTTCCGTGTCCGGGACAGTTTCTGGCTTCATGCCACGCGTCCAGCGCTATCTGAATATTTTGGGCGTCCAGGGCCCTTCCGGCCCGGCCTATCGCGTCCTGAAAGGCTTCCTGCGAAGATAACGCCCGGCGTGAAGAAGTAACGCGGCTCAGGGCCCACATCGCCGGCATACCGCGCCTCATATCATATATATGTACTTCGTACGCATCGAAACCCGCGATAGCGAAACGGCCGTCCGCACTGAGCGCTGCCGTTTCCGTTCCCATTTCGCAGGCAAAAGTTTTTATGCACCGCCCGTTTTGGGTATCCCATAGCCGCAGTGTGCCGTCCTGGGCACAGGACAGCAAAAGCCCACGGCTTACGCAAAGGCAGAGCAAGCTGTGCTGGTGACCGGTAAAGCAACATACTTTTACGCCGCTCGACAGATCATAGCTTGCCAGCATGCCGTTGTCGCCTCCGACGAAGACATATTGGCCGTCGCCGCTGATAGTCAGACAGGTCGCCGTCTCCGCGAGCGGGATCCTTTCCACGCAATCGCCGGTCCGGATGTTCCACATCGTGACGGCTTTATCCTCGCCCGCACAAAGCACGTGCAGGCAATCCGGGCAGAAGCACACGGCGTTTGGCCGTCCTCCCAAATCCCCGTATGCCGCCAGTGTGCGTACCGGCTGGGGGGAATGTGTATTCCACAAGACAAGGGATCGGCGGTCGTCCGCTCCGGCAGAAACCATATGTTCCTCATCCTTGCTTACAGCAATATCCAGGATTGCAAGCCGGTTCCTTTCATATTCCATGTCAATATTGCCGCCGTCAAGGTCAACGCGTTTAATAAACCCTTGGTTGCTGCATGAATAAGCATATTTCCCCCAAAACTGCACCGCATACACGTTCCATGCGGCATATCCAATTTCAGAAGTCCCGACATAATCCCCGTCCGCGTTATAATTATACAAATGCGCGTCATATGTTTGAATGCAGCGGACGCATTCGCCGGTTTGCATCGACCAATAAAAGATTCGGCCGGCATCGTCGCCTGTCAGGGCGTATTTGCCGTCCGTGCTCAGCGCGGCGCTGACCACCTTGCGCGGCGCTCTCCCGTCATCATATGCGCCGCCGTCCAATGATCCAATGTCGCCGGTGTTTCCAATTTCCGTTTGTATCGCCTGCAGCAGAAGTTCGCCCGGCTTTCCCCCCGGGGATACGGTTTCGACATTCGCCTTGGCCGTTTCATCTGTAATTCTTCCGTTTCTCCATAAATACAGGCTGTTATTATACGTCGCGTCCGGATGCGCCGGATCCATCTTCAGCGCCTGTTTCCAGCACCGCTCCGCTTCTTCCGGTTTACCAAGGTCGAGGAAGGTCAGTGCCAGGTTGTTCAAACTGTCCGCCGTATCCGCCGCAGCCTTGGACACGGGGCGCGGATATCCCTCGCCGGCTTCTTCCCGGTAGATTTCCAGCAGCCGTTTTTCCACCTCTGTAAAATCATACGGGCGTTCGGATTCCTTTGCTTTTAAGCATTCTCTGAGCAGCTCGCGCATCTTTTGAGGAATGGTAACTTTTGCAGCGGGGAAATATTCCTCGCACGCCGCGCCCGCAATCACGCCGTTTTGCCAGGGGCGGTCCCCGAGATACATTTCCATCACCGATATCGCCCAGGAATAGACATCGGTGCGCCGGGTGAGCGGTTCGCCGTTCATTTGCTCCATTGAGCAGTAGGCCGGGGTATAGCCGCCGCTGACGGAGAACATCGTGGCGTCGGACAGGATATCCGCGTCGGGCACAGTCAGCGTGGCGCGCGCTTTGGAGATACCGAAGTCCGCCACTTTGGCGTCCCATTCCTTGGTCAAAAGTAAATTATCCGGCTTGACGTCCTGATGGATCAGTCCTTGCTCATGGGCGTAATGCAGACCGCGCGCGAATTGGAGGGCAATATCGAGAACTCGCTCCGCCGCATTGCCTTCGTACAGCCTACCGTCGTTAATGGCATTTTTTAGACTGCCTCCGTCCATCCATTCCGAGAAGATGGTGGGGGTATCTCCGATTCTGCGGACATAGTAGCAGGAAACAATATGCGGGTGCAGGCCAAGTTTGATCCAAGCATCACACTCCCGGATAAAGTTTTCTTTTTGCTTTTCCGTCTGAAACATGCCTGCTTTGGGGCGTTTCATGGCCAGGTCAACATTCCAGCCGGTATGATGCACGCGCCACACCGCGCCCATGCCGCCCTCGATGGCATCGGATTCGATGCGATAGGTGTCCAGCAGAGAAGCGCCTTTTTCAATAACTGGCGCGACGCTCCCGTTATCGGAGGCCGCTTCGCCGTCCAAAACGGTGGCGTCATCCGGCATGGTTGCGTCGTCGTCATCGGGCCGCGTGGCATCTGCCGCGTCGGCGTCAAGAACCGTTTCATCCGAATCAAGAACCGTTTCCTCCGCGTCTAATATCGTTTTTTCATCCTTGGCCATGATAACACCCCTCATGCGATAGCGATGCTACCGTTCCTCTTTCTCTCGTTCTTTCTTTCTGCCGAAAGTACGCATAGCGAAGCCGCTCAACCTCTTCGTTGGTAAATTTCGCGTCGATATATTCATATTCATCCAGATAAGGGTATCCATTGGCGTCATACAGCGGCACCAGCATCCTGTCAAAATCCTCGTGGGTATACTCCAGGTTCATATCAAAATCTTTCATAGATTCAGCCTCCTTACCTTAATTAAAGGTCATTGTAGCTGCTTTCTGCTGAAAGCGGTTGAAACTTGTCACCTTGTCAATCGGCACTCTGAAAAATCACGGTGCGATTCTGATGTAAACCGCTGAGATGTTATCGTTTCCTCCGTTTTGATTGGCCCCATCCACCAGCCGTTCACAGACAGTTCGCGGGCTTTTGCTGCTGCGCATTATACGCGCGAGCTTACGGTTGTCAACCATGCCATATAACCCGTCGCTGCATAAGAGAATCCGATCTCCCGGTTCAATGTCACAAATATAATAATCCGGCCGCGCGGGCGCGGACATGCCTACAAACCGTGTAAGCCGGGAGCTTGCCGGATGCTCAGCCGCCTCGGCTTTAGAAAGCTCGCCGTTTTTGACCATTATGGCAGCTATATTATGATCTTCCGTAACCTGTACGATCTTCTTTTTATATTTCGGCAGCAGATAGCCGCGACTGTCGCCGAGATTAGCGAAGATTGCCCTGTCCTGATACAGCCATACACCGCAAAAGGTCGCTCCAAAGCCGATATATTCGGTGTTTGCCGTGTTAAACAGACCGTCGCTGACCATACGGACCGTTTCGGCAAAGGCGGCTCCGGCTTCTTCGGGTGTCTCTGCATCTTTGAGCGCGAACGGCATCATGGCGGGAATGGCTTCCCGCACATACGCGGCCGCTTGCGCTCCTTGCCGAAGGCCGCCCATACCATCGGAAACAGCAAATACACCGATATCCGGGCAAAGGATGATTTCATCCTGATTGGTGTTTCTGCGCCGACCGATGTCCTTTTGTCCGGCAAAGAAAAACCCATATGTAAAAGCGGATATTGCGAATTTCATCACAGCACACCTCTGACCGCATGGCGAAGATTCATGGGCAGCGCTTTCACGATCCGGCTTTTGAACTCTGCGGCGGTTTTTACGCCGATTTCCGGCCTTTCAACAAGCGCCCGATCAATTACAGCCGCCAGCTTTTCCGGTATTTGCGGATTGCGCCGCCGGATGGGAACAACCTCTCCCGTATACATCTCCATCCAAACATCTTTTCCGTGTATATCTTTTGGAATATTACCGGTCAGCATATTGTAGTAACTGGCGGCTGCCGCCCAAACATCCACGTCTGGTTTGGCGTATTTATAATTTGCAATTTGCTGGCGCGGCTGGAATACAGGTGTGGCCGCAGCGGTCCCCGTGCGGGTATGCCTTGAAAGTCCCGCTGTCTCAAACGCTTTTGCGAAACCGAAATCGGCAACCTTGGCAACAGGAAATTTACCGTTGTCCATAAGGAAAATGTTGCCCGGCTTAAAATCCCGGTGGACAACCCCCTTTGCGCGCCTTATTCCATCTTCACATTCCACACTTACATCGGCGTGATGCGCATATTCCAGCCCATCCAGTGTTTGCAGTATGATGTAAGTAGCAACGTCCAGCGGCAGCTTGCCGCCGCATCGTTCCATGTATTTATCCACGCTGCCGCCTTCGCATAGTTCCATAAGGATGAAAAACATGCCGCTCTCACAGCCTGTTTTGTATACCCGGATTACATTTTTATGTTCCAGCGTTTCACCCAGTCGGGCTTCCCGGAGAAAAGATTTCTTGGCGCGTTCGTCCGCCGCCACCTGGGGAAGCATCGTTTTGAGCGCGAATTTCCTGCCTGTATTTTCTTCTTGAACCAGCCAGACTTCGCCCATTCCTCCCGCGCCCAAGCGTTTCATCCTGCGAAATCCTTCCGGGATGGGGAGGCCGCCGCCTTTTTCATGCTGTGCGAAAGCAGCGCCCAACGCCTGCCTGAGCATAGCTTTCAGCACCTTTTCCCGCTCCCCGGCACACTCGGGGCAAAGATTGTGATCCGGCGCTTTGGGGGTAAATCGCGTTCCGCATTCAATGCACCTTTTCTGCGCCTGCTGATTTTTCATCTCTTCCTGAGGCTTACGTTCGGCCTCACTGCGCTTGTTTTCTTCCTCCGCGCGCTTGCGCTGTTCCTCTTCGGCTTTGCGCTGCTCATCCTGTTTGCGTTGTATTTCTTCTTCGGCTTTTTTAAGCGCGGCAGCGGCTGCCGCCGCTTTCATGTGCTCGCGCTCAGCCTCTTCTTTGGCCGCTCTGTCTGCTGCTGCTTTCAGTTTTTTTGCAAGCGCTTCGGCAACGGCCTCCGCTTCTTTGCGCTTTTTTTCACCTTCCAGGCGTTCTCTTTCAAGACGAGACTGCTCCATACGCGCCTTTCCCATACGCTCAGCCTCCGCCTTTTCTTTTGCAGCGCGCTCTTTTTCTATCGCAGCCAGCGCATCGTCTCTTTTCTTCGCCTCACGGCGCAAACAGCATGCTTCACATATCGGTTCGCCTCTATCATTGACATGCATGCGCGGCGCATCATCGGGGCTGGTTTCTCCGTTTTGGGCCTCATCAGTAGCGAGTATTTCTTCGCCGCAGTCGGCGCAGCATTTAGCCACAATTGTCCGCAGGGTCAGCTCACAATGTTTACCCAGGCCAAGCGTATTCCCGTCATGCAGATCGAATTCCTCATGATATTCCTTCTGCGCATCTTCTGCCGATACGGAGCGTTCACGCCCCCCGATTTTTTCTCCGTTTAAAAACGTTCCGTTCAGGCTCCCGAAATCGCGCACCGTAACATAAGGAGGCGTAACTTCCAGCATGCAATGATAGCGGGATACGGACTTATCCGGCAATACGATTGCACAATCTTCCTGCCTGCCGACAAAGAGCTGTTCTTTTTCCGAATAGGTGAATTCCTCCCCAGAAAGCTCTCCCTTCGTGACCTTTAAAATAACTTTCGCTGGCATAGATTCACGCCTCCTGTTCGATAAGCTTTTCGACTTCCTGCAATATAATTTCTAAAAGCGATATGCTGTTCTCGCGCGTTCCTGCGGATAAGTTCATCCACAGCTCGTTGAAGTACGTTTGAAATTCATGGATCATAATCATCTGATCTGAGAAAATAAGTTTTGGTTCCTCTTTCCATGGATTAAGCGTAACGTGTCTGCCATGCTTGATATGCCTTGTGCCCATTTGTTTTTCATCCAAATGGGGGGCAATATGCAGATGATAATTCGGATAATTTTTAAGCGTCCTGATGTATCCGGCTAATAGAGCGGCACAGGCTTTTGTTTGAAGCAGCGTTTTTCCCGTATCCATAAAATACATGGACGGCAGCTCACAGCACCCGTTGACGGCCATATTCTTAAGGAAGTCCGCAGAGATGATTTCGCGAAATACAACCCCATTTCCCAAATTGCTTTCAAAGCCGTTTTTGATACGGAGGTATTCGGCGCGGCGCCATTCAAGAGCGTTGCCCTTGAAGCCTTTCTGTTCCAATATTGCAACATACTGCACAGGCTCCAGCATGAGAGGATTCAGGCTGTCGCTTTGTATATCCATGTCTCCTTCATCACCGAATTCCCTATTTAATAAATCGATAGCGCATTTCAAAATATTATCCGGATAAAATTGCATTAGCGGCTGCGCAAACCGTACCACGCGATCAAATCCATCCGCCGAATCCTTCAGAAAAATGCTTTCCGTGATGAACAGGGCGGCGGGAGGAGAAAACGAGTCGGGAAGCTCCGTAATAGCCACCGCACAGGTGTCGGGAATAAATATGCTGGTCTGATGAATCATGGGCTGCATCATCCCATGAGAGATATACAGCTCCATTTTCCCGCTCACAATCATCGGGGTGTAGGCGGCTATAATTCTGGAAAGTGAATTGGAGTTGCTGGAAAGGGCCACAAGCATCCTTAAGCGCATATTTTTGGTTTGAAACGCCTTCATGATTTCCGATATAAAGACATCCTCCAGGACCGTGGCGACAGCCTCGCTGGGCAGGCATATATCAACCGTCGTTTCCGCTTTCATCGTCTCGAAAATACGGCCCAGACGCAGTGAGATATCCAAGACACCGGCTCGTGCCGAATAATCATTGCTATAAATTCTTCCGGCAGGGCCAATGCTGTATAAATATGGTGATGAATCGGCGGCGTCTCTCTGCTCATTTGCGATTTGTATATGGCCCGTCTTTTTGAAAATATCCAGCAATTCCCGCCCGTCATCCGCAAGCCAGATGACGAGATTGCGCTTGATATCGGAAGCGGAATCAAAGTCGGTGGAAATACCGGCCTGTTCAAATTGCTTTTTCAGCCACGTAATATCTCTGGTTTCCAACCTGCGTCTGGATAAAACGTAGTCCGCAATCGCGACAACCGAACCGGAAGAGGCACGCAACGCACGCTTTCCCTGCACCCAGTTGCTCACCATGGAGGGACTGACATTTATCGCTCGCGCCAAGTCCCGATTGGGCACTTCATAATATTCGAGGATGAGTCTTAAATTAGTAAGCTTTTTGATGATGCCTGCATCTCCTTGATTTACACAGAAAACGAATAATTTGCGCTTGAGATATTTTGCCAGGTAACTACAATATGCGTCTCAATAACGGTATTGTCAATTTCGATTTACTTGTTGTAAATTTCATAATTGTAAATGTTTACCTCGGCGGCCCTGTCGCTTTTCAGTCAGAATGCCGTCCATATGCTCCTGCGTAATACCTTACGCATGCACGACGACAGCCTCCCAAGCTAAAAAAAGCCACTCATCCGCAGTTTAGCGAATGAGTGGCTTCTTTGCCAAGAGAGGACCCAGCTTGCCCTCGAAACAAAAATAAGCACTGTATTGAAAATAACCCGGTTCAAATACAGTCACAAGGAATCATGCTTCAATGACAGGGACACCGTTATCCTGCGCTGCGGGTAGAGGGCGGCGGGAACGCACCGGCAGCCAGCATACCGCCAGCGCTCCAGGCCTTTTCCGCTGCCGCCCGCTGCACAGCCCCGCGAATCATCTTCAATGAAGCTGAACCCTTACCTGGGCCCGTTTATAACCTGGGCCAGTCAGGTCAGTGAAACTGAGCCTTTAGGGTATACCTGAAGGCTCGTTCACACTTAACCTGAATTAACCCCGCTCAGATATCATAGCTTTTTTAACAGGTTTACCATTTCTATAGCGGTGACTGCTGCGTCCACCCCTTTATTGCCAGCTTTGGTTCCGGCTCGTTCAATAGCCTGTTCAATGGTATCGGCGGTAATGACCCCGTAGATCACCGGGACACCTGAGTTCAGCCCCACCTGGGCTATGCCTTTGGTCACTTCGGCGGATACATATTCAAAATGGGGGGTGGCTCCGCGAATTACCGCACCCAGGCATATTACCGCGTCATAGCCGCGTTGCGTCATCTTTTGTGCTGCCAGGGGCATTTCGAAAGCCCCCGGCACCCAGGCCACGTCAATGTTGTCAGGCTCCACATCGTGGCGGATCAAAGCGTCCATACAACCAGACAGCAGCTTATTAGTGATGAATTCATTGAAGCGTGATACGATCAATCCGAAACGCTGCCCCTGCCCCACCAGTTTTCCTTCAAATACCTGTGCCAATGCTATTCCTCCTCAATGTATATGATCGTTTACAGGTTAACCAATAAGTGGCCCATCTTTTCCTTTTTTGTCTGCAGATAGTAGCGGTTTTCCTCCTTGCTGGGGATTTCGATGGGGACCCGCTCAGTTATCTCCAGGTCGTAGCCTTCCAAACCTTTGACCTTCTTGGGATTGTTGGTCATAAGGCGCATCTTCCGTATGCCTAGATCGTACAATATCTGGGCGCCGATACCGTAATCCCTCAAATCCGGGGCAAAGCCCAGATTCAAATTGGCTTCCACGGTGTCCATGCCTTTATCCTGCAGCTTGTAGGCCTTAATCTTATTGCATAAGCCAATGCCTCTGCCTTCCTGGCGCATATACAGCAAAACCCCCTTGCCTTCAGCCTCGATCATCCGCAGGGCCTTCTGCAGTTGATCACCGCAGTCGCAACGGGCTGAGCCCATAACATCTCCGGTAAGGCATTCAGAATGCACCCGGACCAGAAGGGGCTCATCCGGCTTCCACTCCCCTTTGACCAATGCCAGGTGTTCTTTATTGTCCAAGAGGGATTGATAGGCCACTGCCTTGAAATCGCCATACTTGGAAGGCAGTCTGGCATCCGCCACTCTGACCACCAGTTTTTCACGGCGACGCCGATATTCGATTAATTCGGCTATAGTCACGATTTTTAAATTATGACGGTTGGCAAACTCAATTAATTCCGGCACCCGGGCCATGGTTCCGTCAGAACTCATGATCTCGCATATAACCGCCGCCGGATAAAGTCCGGCCAAACGGGCTAAATCGATTGAGCCCTCAGTATGGCCAGTGCGGCGCAATACCCCGCCCTCGCGGTAACGCAGGGGAAAGATATGACCAGGACGGCGGAAATCAGCCGGGGTGCTGTTGGGCGAAATCAAGGCCGCAATGGTAGCCGCTCTCTCATGGGCGGATATGCCGGTGGTGCAGGTGAAATGGTCCACTGATACGGTGAACGCGGTTTCATGGCTGTCGGTATTGTTGGTTACCATTTGCTTGATATCCAGCAGATCCAGACGTTTGCCTTCCATGGGTACACATATCAAACCGCGCGCATGGGTGGCCATAAAATTGACTACCTCGGGGGTGGCCTTTTCCGCGGCTACTACTATATCCCCCTCATTTTCACGATCCTCATCATCGACCACGATGATCATTTTGCCCTCACGAACATCTGCGATGCCTTCCTCGATAGTGTTAAACATGATAAGTGCCTCCTTTATAAAAATCCGTGTTGGGATAGGAAATCCATACTCAATGGACTGCACTCAGGCTGTGGCGAGCCTGTAATTAGTCTTTCCACATATCGGCCAATGATGTCACTCTCCAGATTGACATCATCGCCGGGCTGTTTGGAACCGAGCATAGTGAGATGAGCAGTATGAGGAATAAGTGAAACGGTCAGAAAATCGCCGCCCACCTCCACCACGGTCAGGCTGACCCCATCAATGGCAATGGAGCCTTTGGCTACGGTGTATTTCAATACCTGCGCCGGTGCCTTGATGCGGTAGACAATGGCAATATCCAAAGGCTCCTTTTTAACTATGCAACCGATGCCATCAACGTGCCCCTGGACCAGGTGCCCGCCCAAGCGGTCACGGAGTCTTAAAGCCCGCTCCAGATTAACCCGGGCGCCAGCGCTAAGATTTTTCAGTGTTGTTTGGTGGTAAGTTTCAGGCATCACATCAGCCCAGAACTGCCGGAAATCAAAACTGACCACCGTCAAACAGACTCCATTGACTGCAATGCTGTCCCCCAGTTTGACATCCTCTAAAACGGTTTGTGCCCTGACACCCAGGCGAACGGATTGCGGCCCCGGTTTAATAGCGTTAATAATGCCGATTTCTTCTATAATTCCGGTAAAAATTTTCTTTCACCACACTTCTGTTAAATGCCTGCTAGCGATAGGCGGGTTTTTTAATGTACCCGCTGATAAGCAAGTCCGGTCCAATAAGGGTCACTTCCACATTCTCAATCCCAATGGCCTCAGCCATGGCCTCCAGGCCTTCGCCTTGCACCGGCGAAGGGGCTTTGGCTCCGCCGATTATTTTAGGAGCGATGAACCAATAGATCTTATCAACCAGCCCATATTTCAATAGACTGGCATTGATTGCCCCGCCGCCCTCCGCCAAGATATGGCTCAGCTTGCGATGGGCCGCGGTTTGCAGGACTTGCTCCAGGTTGAGATCATCACGTGCTCCGTCGACGGTAATGACCTCTAAGCCTATATCCTCCAGCGACCTGACTTTTTGGGGATCGGCACTGTCAGCGGTGAATACCAGTGTCTTCTGCTCGGCGCTGCTGGACGCTATTTGGCTGTTTAAGGGCAAATCCAGGCCGCCGTCTATTATCAGCCGCACCGGGTCCCGGCCTTGCCGGTAAGCCAGACGGGTATTAAGCCGGGGGTCATCGGCTAGCACGGTGCCAATTCCAACCAGTATGGCATCGGCCTGGTCCCTCATCTCGTGCACCCTTTGGCGGGCCGGTTCAGAAGTGATCCACCTGGAATCCCCGCTGTGGCTGGCGATTTTGCCGTCAAGGGTCATAGCCGTTTTCAGGGTAACGAAAGGAAGGCCGGTACAGATATATTTCAAGAAAACTTCATTCTGTTTTTCCGCTTCCAGCTGCAACACTCCGGTTTCGATCTCGATTCCCGCCCCGGCCAGCGCGGTGAGGCCGCGGCCGTTGACTAGCGGATTGGGGTCCTCCATGGCCACCACGCATCGTTTTATCCCCGCTGCAATAATGGCCCGGGTGCAGGGCGGTGTCAAACCATGATGATTGCATGGTTCAAGGGTCACATATAAGGTTGCCCCCTGAGCATGGTCTCCGGCCTGGTTCAGGGCGTGCACCTCGGCATGGGAAGTGCCGGCTTTATGGTGGTAGCCTTCGCCTACCACCACACCATCTTTTACCACTACTGCCCCGACCAGAGGATTGGGGCTGGTGCGTCCGGCGGCCAAGGCTGCCAGCTCCAAAGCCCGGCGCATATACATCTCATCACACTGCTGCAATTCACTGCCCCCCAAAAATATAAAAACCCGATACTTTCATCGGGTTTTTGCACAACAAGCCAGGCTGAACAAATCATTGTTCAACCAGCCCCTCTTCTACCATCCAGACTGTCACTGTCGGCCCCGGAGTTCCACCGGATCATGCCTTGCGGCTCGCGGGCTGTACCGCCGATAGGGAATTGCACCCATCCCCGAAGAAAGGTTTATATGGTATTTTCGATATACTAGATAGTAGCACTAGTAATCCTTAAGGTCAAGCTTTCAGGGCTTTAAGACTTTGAATAGCCTTGTTAAGGCTGTCGCCCTGAAAAATATAGGAACCCGCCACCAGAACATTACACCCCGCCCCGACCACATCCCGGCCGGTGACAGCGTTTATGCCCCCATCGACCTCCAAATAACAACTCAGCTCCTGTCTGTCTATCATGGTCTTTATATTACGGATCTTATCCAGCACTCTGTATATGAAACGCTGTCCCCCAAAACCGGGATTGACAGACATGGCCAAAACCAGGTCGATTTCGGGCAATATGGGTCCCAGGAGGCATTCTGAGGTGGCTGGATTGAGACTCACTCCGGCCTGGCGGCCCTGATCTTTGATGAAGGTGACCAGCCGGTGCAAATGAGGGCAGGCTTCAATATGGACCGTAACCATATCGGCCCCGGCATCAATAAAAGCCGGCACCAGCTGTTCCGGTTTTTCAATCATAAGATGCACATCCAGAAATAGCTCGGTCATTTTACGGATGTCGGCTACCACTTGCGGGCCGATGGTAAGATTAGGAACGAAATGACCGTCCATAACATCAATATGCAGCCAATCGGCTCCGGCTTCTTGAACCGCCTTAATATCTTCTCCCAGCCTGGTGAAGTTTGCGCTCAAAATCGAAGGGGCAATCAATATCACCGGCAGCACCTCTCATTCCTCATAACTTCTTCCAGTATAGCCACATAGTTTTGATAACGCAGATGGGAAACGGTTCCGCTCTGCAAGGCATCCTTAACCCCGCACTCCTTCTCCCGGTAATGCAGGCAATCTGAAAAGCGGCAAATATCTTGATGAGGCGCAAATTCCGGATAATAGGCCGCAAGCTGGCGGCTAACCAAATCCTCAGGCAGGTCCAGGGTGGAAAAACCCGGAGTGTCAGCTATCCATCCCCCGCCAGGGAGGGGATACAGTTCCACATGCCGGGTGGTGTGCCGGCCCCTGCCGATTTTATTGCTGACCTCCTGGGTTTTGATGCTCAGATCTTTGGCTAGGTTATTTAACAGGGTCGATTTGCCGGTTCCGGACGGTCCCGCAAAAACAGCGATTTTCCCTGCTATGGACTTTAACAGTTCATCCAGTCCGCAGCGCTGTTTGGCCGAGGTATTAATTACCGGGATTCCCAGCTCAGGGTAGACGCTCATAATTTGCCGGGCTTTCTCGCTGGCCTCCAAATCACATTTATTAAGAATTATCAGGGGGGCCAGGCCGCCGTGCAGGGTCAGAACCAGCAGCCTGTCCAAAAGTGACGGCACCGGCACAGGGCAGTCATTGGCCATGACCAGCAGCACCGCATCCACATTGGCGATGCGCGGCCTGTTGAGCTGATTGCGGCGTTCGGCAATGCCTTCCAAAATGGCATGATCCTCGTCCAAAGGAGTGACGATGGCCTTATCACCAGTCAATATCAACTGTTTTTGGGCCTTGCCACGCAGTTTGCACTCAAATATCCTGCCAGTGGAATCTTGCACATAGTAAAAACCGCTGTATTTTTTTAGAATCAAGCCGGTGACGGTATGATGGGGCATCTACTCCCTCCTGAGATTGGGCTCAAGCCCAACTATTGCAGAGTGAAAACCTTGTAGCGCTCTGAATCGAGCCGCACTTCAGCTGTTCCATTGCCGCTATAGCTGACCCCTACGCTGACATTTGTTCCGGCGTTATGAGTCTGCTTGTACACCTGCCGTGTGCCCTGACTATCAGTAACATTGATCACTACCTGGTAGGACTTCTGCCCGGTGGGCAAAGTAAACTGCAGGGTCTTGGTTTTGGTGCTTTCCTTGGCGCCGTTGCTTACAACCAGGTTTACGGTGCTGCCCTGTTCAATGAGAACACCGGCGGTGGTGTCCTGGTTAACAACCACATCTTCTTTATAAGTGCTGCTATCCTGACGGGTGACTTGGCCCAGCACCAGGCCGTTCTCAGCCAGCTTATCCTTGGCCCGCTCCAGGCTAAGGCCCACCAGAGAAGGCATGGGCACTTTGGGGGGAGTCTTGCCTTTACTGACTAACAGGTTGACTTTAGAACCTTTGGCCGCTTCTCCTCCCGGACTTGGGCTCTGGGACACCACCATACCCTGTGCATAGCGGTCATCATAATTCTGCGCTACAGACCCCAGCACTAGACTGGCGTTACGCAATTGAATCTCGGCGTCAGACTGGGTAAGGCCAACCACATTGGGAACAGCCACCATTTCAGGCCCTTTGGACAATACCACCGCGATCTCCCGACCAGTCTTCACGGTCTGGTCGGCTGCCGGTTCCTGTGAAATAATCAAATCCTTTTCCACTTCGTCGCTGAAATTGCGCCCCGCAACAGCTATCTTCAGGTCCAATTCATTCAGCTTGTCAGTGGCTTCTTTAATGTCCATCCCTTGCAGGTTGGGAACCTGTACTTCTTTCCCGAATATACTGCCGCCCATCGCCAGCCATACGCCGGACAACAACCCCAGTATGGCTACGGCAAGAAGGGCAATGCCGGCAGGTTTGATTTTGCGCCGCTTGGAAGGAGCTTTCGGTCCAGATTGTATAGGGCTCATTATAATGGTGGTGCCGTTGCGGTCCTTTCTCACCCGGTTAAGCGAAGCATCCTGAGAGATCAGCGCATCGCGCATCTCTTCGGCAGTAGTGAAGCGATGCAGGGGCAGTTTTTCCATAGCTTTTAAAATCACTCCTGATAACGCTTCGCTGACGGCTGGATTGATTTGTTCGGGTGGCACAGGTTCGTCATGGATGTGCTTTAAGGCTACGGTTATGGTACTTTCCGCATCAAATGGAGGTTTTCCGGTGAGCATTTCGTATAAGACGCAACCTAATGAATAGATGTCAGTGGCCGGAGTGACCGGCTCGCCTTTGGCCTGTTCGGGGGAAATATAGTGTACTGTGCCTACCAGGTCGCGGGCAAAGGTAAGGGTTTTCTTGCTGATCGCCTGGGCTATGCCGAAGTCGGCTACCTTGACGATGCCTCTTTTGGTCACCAGTATATTATGAGGTTTTATGTCACGATGTATTATGCCGTTTTCATGGGCATGATGGATACCCTCGCATATCATAATAGCGAATTCAGTTGCCCGCTCTGGTGACAGAGGAGCCTCGGCGGATATTATCTCCTGTAAGGTACGGCCTTCGATATATTCCATCACGATATAATGGATGTCATTCTCCTGGCCTACATCAAAGATGTTAACTATATTGGGGTGTGATAGGCGAGCTGCGGCCAGGGCTTCGGTCTTAAAGCTCTGCACGAATACCTGGTCCCGGGAGTATTCTTCCTTGAGAATCTTAATCGCCACGATGCGGTCCAGGCTCTTGCAGTGTGCTTTGTACACTGTGGCCATGCCGCCTTCGCCGATTTCCTCCAGAAGTTCATATCTATCGCCTAAAACCATATCTCTCACTCTCTTAACCTCCCTAATCGATGAGCAGAAGTATAAGGGTTATATTGTCATGACCACCTCGGGATAGGGCGGTCTGCACCAATTCCTCGGCTATCTTATCCAGATCGCCGGGATTTTGCCGGTAAATCTCCAGCATTTGCTGTGGAGTCAATAGGTCGCTTAAACCGTCACTGCAAATCAAGATCACATCCCCATAAGCCAAGGGAATCTGGCAGCTGTCTATTTCTACCCGAGGGGCAATGCCGATTGCCCGGGTCAAGATGTGGTTATAAGCGCTGTTGCGCGATTCTTCTCCGGTTATCAATCCCTTGCTGACCATCTGCTCTGCCAAGGTGTGATCACGGGTAAGCTTGTCAATCTGCTGGTTGCGGATGAGATAAAGGGCGCTATCCCCCACATGGCCGATAAACAGACGATTCTCCCATATTAATGCGGCCGTCGCGGTGGTTCCCATGTCCTTCAGTTCAGCATCTTTTTGACTCTCTTCCCAAACCATGCGGTTGGCATGCTGTATAGCACCCTCAAGCGGCGTGATGGAACTCCCCGGGGGATTGTCCTTAATCCAGGCATGTATGCTGCGTACTGCCAGACGCGATGCCACATCACCGCCGCGATGGCCTCCCATGCCGTCACAAACTGCAAAAAGTCCTCTGACGGTATCCACCACATAGCTGTCTTCGTTTCTTTGTCTGACCTTGCCCGTATCAGTGGCTACACTTACTCTCATTCTCACCCTGACCCATCCATGAGGGCGCCAGTCTTTTGTGCTGCGCCCTTTTTCCAAATCGTCTCCCCGATGATCAGTTGGGCTTAACCGCCAACTGCCCGCAGGCGGCTTCTATATCGACGCCGTGTTCCTCGCGCACGCTCACGTTTAGGCCAGCGGCGTTCAGCCAGTTGTAAAAGGCTGTTACATCCTGCGGTTGAGGTTTACGGTAATTCAAACCATCTACTTCATTATAGGGAATTAGATTGACATTAGCCAGTAAAGGTTTTACCAGCTTAGCCAGGTTTTCCGCGTCCTTACGGCTGATATTAACCCCGTCAAGCAGGATATATTCGAATGTTACCCTGCGCCCAGTTTTTTCCGTATAGGTTTTCACCGCCGCCATCAAGGTTTGGAGGGGATATTTTTTATTGATCGGCACCAATTCATTGCGCAGTTGGTCGCTGGCGGCATGCAGAGAAATGGCCAGGGTAACCTGCAGATTCTCTTCTGCCAGACGCTTGATGGCAGCTGCCTCACCACAGGTGGAGATGGTTATGTGCCGCTGTCCCAGCTGAATGCCGCGCGGATCGTTGAGGATGCGAATGGCACGGATTACTTCGTTATAATTAAGCAAAGGTTCGCCCATGCCCATAAAAACCACATTGGTTATCAGCGGTTCTTCTGGGTTTTTGAGGCGCCTTTTAAGTTCACGCCGTGATCCTAAGAGCTGGCCCACAATCTCATGGGTATACAGGTTACGCTGGAAAACACCCTGACCAGTAGCGCAGAAGGCACAGCGCAAAGGGCATCCCACCTGCGATGATACGCATAGGGTATAGCGCCCGCTGAGATTGGCGGACTGTGGAATCAATACCGTTTCCACCCGTTTCTTATCATACATCTCCATCAGGAACTTACGCGTCCCATCTGAAGCCACCCGTTGTTTCAACACTCGGGGAATGGAGACGCGCGCCCGTTCATCGAGCTGCTGCCTTATTTCCCGGGGAATGTCGCTCATTTCATAGAACGAGGAGGTATCCTTTACATATATCCAACGGTGCAGCTGGCGGCCGCGAAAGCGCGGCTGGCCCAGGCTGGCGGCGAAATTTTCCAATTCCTCCATATTCATACCCAATAGCTCAATTTTATCAATACTATTCATCAGCAGGCACTCTCCTCATCAGCGCATAAAACATACCGTCACAATGATATCGGCCTGGCCACAAGGTCAGACTCCCCTCCCGGGCGTCTTCCGCATCGCGTTCTTCCAAGGGGAAGAAGCTGATCTTGTCAGCAAAGCCCTCCCTGGTAAAATGCCCGGCCTGGTTTCGCAGGAAGGCATCCACCACCCCTTGGTTTTCTGCCCGGTTGATGGTGCAGGTACTGTACAATAGCAACCCTCCCGGTTTAACCAATCTTGCCGCGGCTTGCAATAAGCGGAGCTGGAGGTCAGGCAGAGTTCTGACCGCTTCTGCTTGTAGATGCCATCGGGCGTCGGCACGCCGGTTCAGCACCCCCCATCCCGAACAGGGGGCATCCACAAGCACTCCCTGGGCCGCCGGCATATCGGGTTGAAGTTGCAATATATCCATATTAAGCGGGTTGACAGAAGTGATCCCCAAACGGCGGCAGTTAGACTCCAGAAGTCGCAGTTTGTGGACATGCAGTTCCACCGCGGTGATCTTGCCGTTATCTTTCATCAATTCGGCCAGGTGAGTGCTCTTTCCGCCCACCCCGGCGCCGAGGTCATAAAGCGTATCACCCGGGGATGGCGCCAATATAGCCGCGGCTAGCATGGAACCCTCATTCTGCAGGTAAAACAGTCCGGACTGATAGGAGGCCAGTTCGGTAATAGGCTGCTTTAACCCGGATATTTGCACTGACCAGGGGGTATAGTCTCCGGCCTGGGCGGTGACGCCTTCCGCTTTCAGCCGGGTGACAAGATCGGAGCGCTCGATGAGGAGAGAATTGCTGCGCAATACCACCGCCGGGGGCTGATTTAGATAAATTAACAGCTTTTCTACTTCGGCATAATCAGCCAGATTCAAAAGCTCCCGTACCAGCCAGTCGGGGTAAGAATACTTCACGGCCAAATATTGAAGCTGGTCACCCTCGGGGAATTCTATCTTACCGCCGTGGCGCAATATACTGCGCAGAACCCCATTGACCAGCGCGCCCATTCCCTTCCCGACCTTATTTTTGGTCATTCTCACCGCGTCATCCACGCAAGCGTAATCAGGAATGCGATCCATGAATATCAGCTGATAAAGGGAGATGCGCAAGACGTTGCGTACCCAGGGGTGCTGTTTGGAAACCGGTTTTGCCAAAAACAGGTCAAGCACCCAATCCAGATGCCTGACCATGCGTATGCTGCCATTGACTATTTCGGTTATCAGATGACGGTTTATCCAGGACAGTGTACTGCGGCGAAGACTGCGCTCTAAAACCAGGTTGGCGTATTGTCCTTTTTCCAGGACCTCAAATACGATGCTCACGGCCATCTTGCGGGCTTCCAGCCCTGGTCCGTCGGCTGCGGTGGAAGTCTCTTTAATCGTCATTTCCTCCCGTAAAAATCATCAGATAGTAGAGCAGATTGGACACCGCTGCAACTGTAGCCGCCAGGTAGGTCAGAGCAGCAGCGCCTAAAACCTGCTTGACGGCTGGGATTTCGTCATTGCTGACCAGACCGGCCGAACTCAACTCCGCTACCGCGCGCCGGGAGGCGTTTATCTCCACCGGCAGTGTGACCACATGGAACAAGACCACCAGGCTGAACAAAATGATGCCGCCCAGGAGCAGACTGGGACTTTGCAGTATGAATCCCAAAAGCAGAAGCGGAAATGAAGCCGAAGAGGCAAAATTGCTGATGGGCACAATGCTGTGGCGCAATTCCAAGAATCCGTAGCGCTCTTTATGCTGGATGGCATGCCCGCTCTCATGCGCCGCCACTCCAATAGCTGCCAGCGAATTGCTGCCATATACGCTTTCCGACAGGCGCACCGCCCGGGCCTGAGGATCATAGTGGTCTGACAGCGACCCGGCCACTGCTTCAATGGCAACGCCGCTCATCTGGTTGCGGCGCAGAATGGCGGCGGCAGCTTCCCTTCCGGTGACGCCGCGCTGCGAGCTAACCTGCTCATACCGCTTGAAAGTGGATTTGATTTTGAACTGGGCAAACAGCGATAACGCCAAAGCCGGTAGAATAAAAATCAAATAGGCCATCATAAACCTCCTTTGCTAAGCATGATGAGCAGAGCCCGTTCAATCTCTGCCACATCTACGTCAGTATTTATACATGGCCCGTTGGGCCTGCAGTTCAAGACTCCCAAGACAGGGAGTTCACCAGTGTCCTGTATGCCTGCAGACAGATCTCGTTCACAGGCTACGGCGATAACCGCCTTGGGATGGTTTTCCTGAATCCATTTTCTAGCCAGAGTGCCGCCGGTTGCAACACGCAGTTTGACCCGATAGCGTTCAGCCAATTCCCTTAAATCACTTATCTTGCATTTACCGCATTTTTTACAGTTTTCTACGTCGATAGTAATCTTGAACTTGCATTCCGAGTTTTGCAAGCAATGCGGCAACAGAATCATTATATCGGAACTCTTTAATGCCAGTTTTTTATTGCCTACTAAATAGTTATTCACCGAAATGTAAGATTTGAGGATTTTTTCTTTGTCAATGCCAAAAAATTTACCGGTCAAAAGAGCCATGGGAAACAACATCTCATTGGCCCACAAGGTCACTGCCTCCAGCGAGGGCACGCTTTTAGAACGTTTGATCATAATAACGATGCCCAGTATTCCCAAGCCTAGCAAGGCAAAAAGGACCGCCGCAACATAAGCCAGGCTTATCAGCACCACTTGATTGATAAGCAAGGCGCGGTTGGCGAACAGATACCACAACAAGGCTGCCAACCCGATGACTATTAGCAGGCTCACCGCAAGCAAGCCTATATAAAGACGTTTTTTTACCTGCATTGCCCTTTCCTCAACTTCCCAGGGCAATTCCTGCCGCGATACGCTGCCCGGCGGCGAAATCCCGGGCTGGCATACGCTTGCGCCCTTCCTTTTGTACTTCCAGAAGTTCCAGCAAGCCTTGTCCAGTCTGTACCGACAGGCCAGTGGATACGGATGTGACCGTCCCCGGTCTTCCCGAGGCGGTGGTGTCTATTACCCGGCTGCGGTATATTTTGAGCTTGCTGCCGTCAATGGTGGTGTAGGCGCCGGGCTGGGGACTGAGCGCGCGAATCTGGTTGTGTATGGCCTCGGCGGGCTTATCCCAGCAGATCAGCTCATCGCTCCCCGCCAAAGCCGGAGCATAGGTAGCCAGGCCGGAATCCTGAGGCTCACGGCAAACCGTACCCGCCACAATATCGTTTATGGTCAGCAACAATAGCTCAGCCCCCATTTCGGCCAAGCGCTCCTGCAATTCCCCATAATCAATGTCATCGTCGATGGTCATTTCGGCTCGTCTGATAATATCGCCGGTATCCAGTCCTTTATCCATATACATGGTGGTTACCCCGGTCACCTTCTCTCCGGCCATAAGCGCTCTTTGGATGGGCGCCGCGCCGCGGTAGAGGGGCAACAGCGAACCATGCACATTTATGCACCCGCAGGGGGGCAAAGTCAGTATGCTCTCGGGAATAATCTGCCCGTATGCCACCACGGTAATCAGATCGGGATTCCAGGCTATTATCCGGCGCAATGCCTCCACGGATTTGACCTTCTGCGGCTGACAGATCTCAAGCCCCTGTTGCAGCGCATATTCCTTGACCGGGCTGTATGACGTCTTATGCCCCCGTCCGCGGGGCTTGTCGGGTTGGGTAATCACCCCGCAAACGGTATGCCCGGCTTGCAGCAGGGCCTTCAGGCAGGGCACCGCAAACGGGGCGGTTCCCATAAATACAATTTTCAAAGCGCTATCCTCATCGTTCTTTTCTGGTTTCAATAGCTTTGTCAATGAACAGCACCCCATCCAAATGATCGATTTCATGCTGCAGGGCTTTGGCCAGAAGGTCGCTGGCGGACAGTTCCACCTCTTCCCCCTGCCGGTTTAAGCCCCTGGCCTTCACGTGCAGGGAACGCGCCACCCGGCCGATGATTCCCGGCACGCTCAGGCAGCCCTCGGTACCGATCTTTTCTCCCTCGCGACTGGTTATCTCCGGGTTTATCAGTTCGATATACTGTTCCCCGGTGTCGATCACGATGATGCGCTTTAAGACCCCGATCTGCGGAGCAGCCAGTCCCAGCCCCTGTTCAGCATAAAGGGTATCGCGCATATTGTCCAGAACCCGTATGATACCGCTGTTTATCTTGGCAACCGGGGCAGAGCGGGTCCGCAGAGTTTCGTCAGGGATTTTTAAAACTTGGTATACGGCCATTGAACACTCTCCTTACATGGCATCAGATTAAGCTTAATACCTCTACAAAGTTGACATTGGGTCTATATCTATCTCTATGCGCACTGGCGGCGGATATTTCAATTCCAACAGGCTGCGGCCTATACTGCCCAACATCTCCCGGTTGCCCGCCTTGACCAGAATCTGCCGGCGATACTTGCCGCGCAGGCGGTTTATGGGGCATGGCGCGGGGCCGAGAATTATTATCTGATCCTCTTTGGCATCTATTATCTCATAAATGCGATTAAAAATGTCTGCCGCAATCAATTGGCCGCGCCCTTCTTGCTCATCCCATATCACTATGCGCATGATGTGTACATAGGGAGGGTATTGCAGCAGCCTGCGAGCTTCAATCTCAGCCTGATAAAAGCCTTTATAATCGTAGCGTGCGGCCCACGCGATGACTTCGTGTTCCGGATTATAGGTCTGTATCAACACTTCTCCGCGATCCTGACCACGGCCAGCTCGCCCCGCGGCCTGAACGATCAGCTGCATTGTTCTTTCATAGGCACGGAAGTCGGGCAAATGCAGTAAGATGTCAGCATCCACCACCCCTACCAGGCTGACCCCGGGATAATCCAAACCTTTGGCCACCATCTGTGTGCCGATCAATATGTCCATCTGCCGGTTTTGCATGCTATCCAGAATTTTATTCTGAATTCCCTTACGCCGGCTGCTATCCATATCCAACCGCCCGATCCGGGCTTGGGGGAAAAGTCTCCCGACCTCCTCTTCTATTTTTTGCGTGCCTGAGCCCAGCGGATGCAGGCCGGGCATTCCGCAGGACGGGCAATTGTGCGGCACCTCCTGGCGGTAGTCACAGTAGTGGCACAGATAGCTGTCGCTGTCACGATGATAGGTGAGCGACACCGCACAGTGGGGACACATTATGCTCTGCCCGCAGCAGCGGCAGATGGTCACCGGAGCGTAACCCCGGCGGTTGAGAAACAATATGGTCTGCTCCCCGCGTTCCAGACGTTCATGTATCGCCTGGGTCAGTTGTGCTGAAATGGCCCCCTGAGTGTCGTGGCGGAAATTCTGGCGCATATCAATTATCCTCACTGTCGGTTGACGAGCCGGGGCGATTCGCTCCGGCATACTCAACAGGCCGAATTCTCCCTTGACAGCCCGGTAATAGCTTTCCAAGGAAGGGGTGGCGCTTCCCAGTATGACTGTGGCACCTTCCTGTTTGGCGCGGAACAGGGCCACTTCACGTGCATGGTAGCGGGGGGTCTCCTCCTGTTTATAAGTAGTTTCATGTTCTTCGTCCAGTATGAACAGCCCCGGTCTGGGCAGAGGGGCAAACACCGCCGAACGAGTACCCAGAACCACTTCAGCCTGCCCGGCTTTAACGCGCTGCCAGGATTGATAACGTTCCCCATCCGCCATCTGGCTGTGCAGCACTGCCAATCCCGCGAAGCGAGCCTGATACAATTGTTGCAGATGCCTGGTCAGGGCGATCTCCGGCACCATCATTATAGCCTGACGGCCACTGTCCAGTGTTTTTTGGATAGCCTGCATATATATTTCCGTTTTGCCGCTGGCGGTAACCCCATGCAACAAGGAGACTCCGAATTGCTTCTTCTTGAGTTGTGGCTCCAGAGCCGTCAAGGCCGTCTGTTGTTCCGCGGAGAGCGCCAGGCTGGAAGAAAGGTGCTGAGAGGGCGGAGCCGAAAGCCGCAGGTAGCCCTTGTTAAGCAACGCCCTGAGGCTGGCTCTGGGCACCAGTTTTTCCAGCACAGAGGCTTCAATAATACCTCGTTGCCGGCAGACGCGCAGCGCTTGCGCCTGGCGGGGGGCCTTCTGGCTGAGACGGTTTTCCATCTCTTCGGCGTCTATATCTCCTAAAACGTAATATTGTTCCGTTTTAGGAGGTTTCATGTGGTAATATCCCGACAGGGTGATCATACCCTGCAGCTGTAATTTTTCCAGTTCATCTTCGCCTGCCAGTCGCAGAGCCTGCTGGTAGGGAATCGGACCAGCATCCCAGAGGCGGTGCATTACCCTGGCAACGTCATGTTCCATCTCCGCCAAGGACACCATCTCAGGTTCCGCCAGGGGAACTACCATGCGCCCCTTTTTATGCCGCAACGGTCTGGGCAAGATGGCATATAAGGCTGTTGAAAGCGGGCACAGATAGCTGTCCGCCATCCACCTGGCCAAATTCAGCATAGCGTGATCAATAACCGGATGGGGATCAAGGATCTGCAATATTGGCTTTAAAGCAGCTTGGCCTACATCGGGCGCATCTTCAGCCACCACATAGCCTTCGCGTAGTTTGGAGCCCAGGTGCACCAAAACTCTTTTCCCTAACAGGACCTGCTCATCCAAGCGGGCAGGGACCCGATATGTCAGGTATTTGTCCATTCTGGTGGTGGGCAGGTTGATCAACACTTGTACACAATGCATAATATATCCTTTTAACGCGGTTTCCCAATGTTCACATAAACAAGCCGCAGATGACTGCGACCAGTCCGGTATGGCTCCAGGTCGTCACTTCTCTGCGGCATTGTCTGTCTATGAAAAGATGTTACAATCCGGCCTGTTGTCTCAATGCATCGGCCTTATCAGTCTGTTCCCAGGTGAAATCAGGATCATTGCGGCCAAAATGACCATATGCCGCCGTCTTTTTGTAAATCGGCCTTCGCAGCTGAAGATTTTTTATGATTGCGCCAGGCCGTAAATCGAAATTTTTGGTTATCAACGCGGTTATGTCTTCATCGGTAATCTTACCGGTTCCAAAGGTCTCAACCCTTACCGAAATCGGATAGGCTACCCCGATGGCGTAAGCCAGTTGTATTTCACAGCGGTCGGCAATCCCTGCCGCCACAATATTTTTTGCCACATAGCGAGCCGCATAAGATGCGGAACGGTCGACTTTAGTGGGGTCTTTTCCGGAAAATGCCCCTCCCCCATGACGGGCCATTCCGCCATAGGTGTCTACAATTATCTTGCGTCCCGTCAGACCACAGTCCCCCTGCGGCCCTCCTATCACGAACCGCCCGGTGGGATTGATGAAGTAACGGGTCTTGGCGTCGATCATGTTTGAAGGCACTACCGGTTTAATAACATGTTCCAGCATATCCCGTTCGATGGTGTCATGTTCAGCTTCAGGATGATGCTGGCAGGAAATCACGATGGTATCTATGCGGGCAGGCTGATCATCAATGTACTCCACAGTAACCTGAGTCTTGCCGTCGGGACGCAAATAGCCCACTATCTGCTGCTTGCGCACCTCAGACAGACGCATGGCTAGTTTGTGAGCTAGTGAGATAGGCATAGGCATCAATTCCGGGGTTTCATTGCTGGCATAACCGAACATCATGCCCTGGTCGCCCGCACCCAGGCTCTCCTGAGTTTCATCCTGCATAGCCCCGGCTTTGGCCTCATAGGCTTTATCTACTCCCAGAGCGATATCTCCGGACTGCTCGTCCAGAGCGGTGAGCACCGCGCAGGTTTCGGAGTCAAATCCAAATTTGGCGCGGGTATAACCGATTTCCCGGATTGTCTGTCTGACCAGTTTGGGTATATCCACATAACATTCGGTGGTGATTTCTCCAGAAACCAGTACCAGTCCGGTGGTTACCAGGGTCTCGGCCGCCACCCGGCCATAGGGATCCTGAGCCAGGATGGCGTCCAGTATAGTATCCGAAATCTGGTCCGCAATCTTATCAGGGTGTCCTTCCGTAACGGATTCTGAAGTGAATAATCTCTTGGCCACCTGTTTCATCTCCTTAATTCGCTTTACAGCAAGGCCGCTATTTTATCAATAATAGCAGTTGCGACATCTCTTTTAGTCATCTTGGGCAAGGCGGTAATTTCACCGTTACGGTCAATAATGGTCACTATATTGGTGTCGATGGCAAATCCAGCGCCTTCCATGGTTATGTCATTGGCCACAATGACATCCAGATTCTTGGCGGCCAGCTTGTGGAGGGCATTTTCCAGGAGGTTCTCCGTTTCAGCGGCAAAGCCCACCATAATCTGACCGGGCTGTTTTCTGGCTCCCAGGGTCTTAAGGATATCGGGAGTGCCGACCAGTTCCAGGACCAGGGTTTGATCACCGTTGCCGGTTTTCTTGATCTTCTGTTGAGCCGCCCGGGCCACAGTAAAGTCCCCAACCGCGGCGGCGCCTATTATTATGTCACACGCAGGCTGGTATTTTAACATCGCGTTACACATCTCTTCAGCCCCCCATACGGAGATTACTTTTACCCCTGGGGGAGGAGCAAGATGCGTGCGGCCGCTTACCAGTATTACATCAGCGCCTCTAGATGCCGCTTCTTCGGCGATAGCATAACCCATTTTGCCGGTGCCGCGGTTGGAGATGAAACGAACCGGGTCGATATCCTCGCAGGTTGTCCCGGCGTTGACCAAAACACGCTTACCCAATAATTCTGTGCGGGGGAAGAGCATAGTGGTGATCTGTTCATAAATCGATTCCACCTCGGGAAGACGCCCCTCACCGCTGGCACCGCAGGCCAGCACACCGGTTGCCGGTTCCATGACATTGATTCCCGTATTGACAAGTTTTTTAATATTTTCCTGCACTATGGCATTGCGGTACATATTGGTATTCATGGCCGGCACCACCAAAAGCGGCGCGGTGTTGGCCAAAACGATGGTGGAAAGCAGATCGTCTCCTATGCCGCAGGCTATTTTAGCGATAAAATTGGCGGTTGCGGGTGCGATCACCAATAGGTCCAGTTGTTCGGCAATACCTATATGCTGAACCTTCCACTCTTGTGAAGGCGCCCATATATCGGTCAATACTTCACGCCCGGACAGGGTTTTCATAGTCAGCGGGGTAATGAACCTGGCGGCCCCTTCGGTCATCACCACGATAACGTCAATATCACGTTCATCCTTTTTCAACCTGCTGACCAGGTCGGCTATTTTATAGGCGGCTATACCGCCGGTGATCCCTATTCCTACTGTTTTCGGCATTGTCAGCCCTCCCTGGAGTCCGGAAGCAATTCCACATTTAATTTACCATGGCTGATCTCATCTAACGCCTCGGTGACCATGGTGGACAACCGATTGTTTTCATTATTCTTGTTTCTTTCCGACAATACCCGGGCCCGCTTGGCTACTGCGACCACCACCGCATATTTGCTGTCCGCGATCTGCATAATGTCTTTGGTTGACGGAGGTATCACGATAAATCACCCCAGATTCAAGTTTTTCCTTCTGCAGCGTTCCGCTATGATAATGGAACGCACCTTTTCGACCGCATTTTCAATCCGGTCGTTGACTACCACATAATCATAATACTCGATATGATCCATCTCTTCCTGACAGGCGGAAAGCCTTAACTGAATGCTCTCGGCAGAATCGTTGCCCCTTCCACACAGGCGTTTGGACAGTTCTTCCACCGAAGGCGGCGCGATAAAAATGAAGATCCCTTCAGGCATCTTTTTCTTGACCTGCAGGGCTCCCTGTATATCGATTTCCAGAAGCACGTCTTTCCCCTTACGGAGCATTGAGGAAACAAACTCGCAGGGGGTGCCGTAAAGATTTCCATAAACCAGAGCCCATTCCAGCAATTCTCCGGCAGCAATCATCTGTTGAAAACGGCCAGGGGTGGTAAAAAAATAGTCAACCCCATCGACCTCTCCATTGCGCGGAGGACGGGTAGTGGCCGATATTGACATCTGTACATCATCAAGCTTAGACAGAACGGCATTCCTCACCGTACCCTTACCCACCCCGGAGGGTCCGGAAATAACAAAGAGGATACCTTTTCTGGTGTTCAAACGCAACACTTCCTACGAGTTAGACTTCTTCGTTGATGTCCTTGGAAGTCAGACGATTGGCTACAGTTTCAGGCTGCACGGCTGAAAGGATTACATGCGCGCTGTCAGAGATTATAACCGCTCTGGTGCGGCGGCCATAAGTGGCATCAATCAGGACGCCTTTCTCCCTGGCTTCCTGAATTATTCTCTTTATCGGCGCGGATTCGGGGCTGACGATAGCTACTATGCGGTTTGCGGCTACGATATTGCCAAATCCGATATTAACCAATTTGATATCCATATTACCCGGTAAAACCGGTTCACCTCCCAGTTATTCTATGTTTTGCATTTGTTCGCGGATCTTCTCCAGTTCTGCTTTGACCTCAACTACCACCCGGTTCATCTCCAGGTCATTGGCTTTAGAGGATACGGTATTGATCTCCCGGAACATCTCCTGAACCAGAAAATCGCATTTTCGCCCTACTGATTCATCAGAATTGATTAGCTCTTGCAGATGCATGATATGGCTTTTCAGCCTTACCAACTCTTCGGTTACATTGATGCGGTCAGCAAATAAGGCGGCTTCCTGCAGGATACGTTGTTCGTCAACGGCTTCACCGGCGAGCAATTCAACCAGGCGGTTCCTGAGCTTGTTCTGATACTCCTCTACCACCGCTGGCGACCGAGCTTCCAATAATTCAACAGCCCGTAATATCCCCTGATTGCGAGCCAGGATATCTTTGCTCAAATTTACGCCTTCACGGGTGCGCATATCAACCAAGCTTGTCAGAGCCTCTTGCAGAGCTTCCCGGACTACCTGCCACACCGTCTCCAGGTTTTCTTCCTGATCCTCCAGGCTGAACACCTCGGGCAGCCTGAATACGTCAATTAAGCTTATTTCCGGTGAAATATTTAGATTTTCTGCTAATTCCTTCAAATAGTTATAATAAGCTAAAGCTAATCCTTTGTCAACCTTAATGGCCCGCCTGGAATCATCGCTTTTCTCGATGGTAAGGCTGATTTCCACACGTCCCCGGGTCAGCGCCTGCTTGATTTCTTCCTTGACCTTTTCCTCCAAAACACTGTAGCGCCGGGAGGTTCTTATATGAATATCCAAAAAGCGATGGTTAACCCCGCGCATCTCACAGCTAACCACATAGCCATGGCCGCGTGTCTGGCCGCGGCCAAAGCCGGTCATACTTCGTACCATACTGCACAACCCTTCACTAATTAATGAGATTCGGCAAATTATTCCACCGAATCCCTAATATTATACACTATTAAATAAAGCAATGCTCAGGAATCGCGCCTTAATCAGCAGGCAGCAAGGCCGGCATCATGAAACGTTTATAAACATAGGCGACGTAGCTCCACAGCAGTTTGCTGCCGGTTAAGGCTAGAATAAAAAGCCATTGCCAGGCATTTAGGGGGCAAGTGGAGAAGATTGCCTGCAAGGCGGGCACATACAAAACCAGCAGATGCATACTGATAGAAATGCTCACTGCCGCGGCCATGAAGCGGTTGCCTAAAAATCCCAGTTCAAATGGTGAGTAACGTTCCGAACGGCATTCGAACACATAACATAACTGGGCGAAAACCAGGGTGGTCAAAGCCATGCTGCGCGCCAGTATAAGCGGTTCTTGGCAATTCATCCATGAGGCCGCCGCCATCCCCGCCACAAAGGCCAAGAGTGTTACAATCGCTATATAGGAACCTCGGGCTAATATGATCCGCCCCAGTCGGCGCGCAAATATGCTTTCATTACGGGGGCGGGGCCGATGGCTCATTATCCCCGGCTCAGGCGGTTCAAGCCCCAAGGCCATAGCGGGCAGTCCATCAGTAACCAAATTGACCCACAATATCTGTATAGGCAGCATGGGCATGGGCATGGCCAGGAGTGAAGCCAGGAACATGACCAGGACCTCGCCAATGTTGCACCCCAGCAGATAACGGATGAATTTGCGGATATTGTCGTAGATAGCACGGCCTTCATGCACCGCGGTGACGATGGTAGAAAAATCGTCATCAGCCAGTATCATGGCTGCCGCCTCTTTGGACACATCGGTGCCGGACATCCCCATCGCCACCCCAATGTCGGCTGCTTTTAATGCCGGAGCGTCATTCACTCCGTCCCCGGTCATGGCTACCACCTGCTGTCTGGCCTGCAGCACCTTGACAATGCGGTGTTTGTGCTGGGGAGAAACCCGGGCGAAAACACGTGCATTTATAGCCCCGGCATACAATTCCTTATCTCCCATGCGGTCAATCTCCGCGCCGGTGATGACAGCATTGCCACCGATGCCAACCTGTGAGGCAATAGCCCGGGCCGTCAAGGGATGGTCGCCGGTTATCATCACCGGCACTATCCCTGCCTGAACGCACTGTCCGACCGAATATGCCACCCCCGGCCGCGGCGGGTCCACTATACCGCAGATGCCCACAAGGATTAAGTTGGATTCCAAATCTCGGTCAATATCATTCTGGCTAGCCATGGGGGATATGTCACGGAACGCAAAGCCAAGTACCCGCATCGCTTCCTGAGCCCAATCATCCTGCAGTTTTAACAGTGTATCGCGCTTTTCTTTGCTGAGGGGCACAATGCGGCCATTAACCATGGCTCTGCTGCAGCGCGGCAGGAGCATATCCAGAGCGCCTTTGGTCAATACCTGCAAAGCGCCTTCCTCACTGATAACCACGCTCATCATCTTGCGTTCCGAATCAAAAGGATACTCGCGGATTCGAACCTGTTTGCCGTCACCAAGGCCGGCCTTAAGAGCCAAAACCTTAAGGGCGCCCTCAGTCGGATCTCCTTGTATGACATCTTCTCCGTACAGCTTGTCGAGGTAAGCATTATTGCAAAAATAAGCGGCCTTCAGAAGCTGTTTCAGAGCCGGATCGGCACCCGGTAAAAAAGGCTGCCCGTTCCAGGTGAATTCCCCTTTGGGGGTATAACCTTCCCCGTTCACTTGCAAAACCCGGTCCAGAGTGGCCACTCTTTTAACGGTCATTTTATTCTGGGTCAGGGTGCCGGTCTTGTCAGAACAGATAACCGTGGTGCAGCCCAGTGTCTCCACCGCGGAGAGGCGCCTCACTATAGCGTGGTTTTTAGCCATGCGCTGCACCCCCAAGGCCAATACCACAGTAACTATGGCCGGAAGACCTTCAGGAATGGCGGCCACCGCCAGACTGATGCCGGTCAAAAGCATGGTGATAAAGTCTTCGCCTCGGTATATACCCAAAAAGGCCACTCCGGCGCATACCAGCAGACAGATAATAATCAGCATCTTACCGAGCTGATCCAGTTTTATTTGCAGCGGAGTTGGAGCCGGCTTGGTTTCTGAGATCATCTGCGCGACCTGGCCCATAACGGTGCGCATTCCGGTCTCGACAGCCACGGCCTGACCGCGTCCGCGGGTTACCGCAGTTCCCATGAATGCCATGTTAACCTGATCAGCCAGAGGAGTTGCACCCGGTAAAACGATGTTGGCCTTTTTGCTGACTGGTATCGATTCTCCGGTTAATGGCGCTTCATCTATTTCCAGATTGCTCACCGTTACTAAGCGCAGATCAGCAGGCACTTTGTCTCCAGTTTCCAGAAATACCACATCTCCAGGCACCAATTCCGCCGCCGGAATCCTGCGCCGCTGCCCCTCTCTCAACACCAAAGCATATGGCGAAGTCATCCTGTTGATTTCGTCCAGGGATCGTTCCGCCCGGTATTCCTGGGCAAAGCCCAGCAGGGCATTTAAGACCACGATAGCCATAATGGTTATGGCGTCGGCCATATTGCCTACCAAACCGGAAATAACGGTTGCACCCAGCAGAACCAAAACCATAGTGTCGGTGAATTGGCTCAGCAGCATGGCCAGCGGTTTCTGTCTTTTTCCTTCTTCCAGCACATTGGGATACAGCTTCTGCAGGTTTTGCACCTGATATGCCGAGAGGCCTTTGTCAAGTCCGGTGTTCAGTTGTTTGACGGTCTGCTGTACAGAATGTTGGTGCCATAGGGTCTGGCTCATGATCGGCCCCCGTATTGCTCTTTTTGAAATAGTTATTCAAGCCAAAGGGGCGAAAGAACAGCAGACAGGCTTAAGAACGCTGACAAGTCTTGCCAGAACTGCGCTGCGATGCGGTCCCTCCTGCCGCAGAGGCGCAATAGGGGCTGAGTCAAGTGCGCGAAGTGTGAATCAGGTTGGCAGGCAAGCTGCCAATTGAAGGCATTCAGTGTGGTTAAAAGTATGTTCATCGTGGGCTACCATGAAGCTGTGCTGATTGGCGTAAAAGAACTGCCCTGGAGTAATGCTGTCAAAGATACCGAAGCACCTCAGCACAAAGTCACTGACCCGCTCTCCCATAAGAAGTACACAGCGGGGAGACAATATTTCAATCTCCTCCACCAAATAGGCCAGGCAGTTGATGATCTGCGCAGTGTCGGCTTTAATGGGTAATCCGGTGCAGGATTGTTGGTTAAGAATGCAGTGATAGTCTTTGTCCAGGAGTTTGCTCTGAGTGTAGCAGCACGCGCTGTGCCGGGAGGAGCAGGCTTTGGGGGCGCAACGCGTCATATAAGTATGATAAATCCGCTCCACGGAAAAGCAGGTCTTGAGCAGGACGCGCAACTCGATGACCCGTTCCAGGTCAGTAGTGTACTGATTCTCACCCTCGAAGACCACCATAATATCAGGGTTCAACTCCCCCTTACCCAGGGCCGGCCGACGCACACAGTGAAGTTGCTCCGGGCAGCGCCGACATGCGCAGATACGGTCCTCAAGCTCTATAATGCGGCGGATATTCTCTTCCCTAAGCCCGTTGACCAATAAACCGGACCTCCCCACCCCAGAAATGTTCACTGCAAAATATATAATCTGAATATACCCATTATTTTTATTAGTCTATTTTATATAGATATTCTCTGGTGCGTGAATTAATTCCCCAGGTGGCGTCTGACAATTTGTTGGTAATGTAACTGCGCATGTTGTCATCCAGTTCAGGATCAGCTATATCCAAAATCAGGTAAATAACTCGTAAAACATCATTCATGTTCAACATCAGACGTTTGGCGGGAGCCTTTTTAAGAACATCTTCTTTGCGCCCATAGAAATATATCATCCGCTTTAACACCCAGAGTATTTCTACATTGGACCAGGCCTTTTGCTGCAGCAATTCCTCCAAGAGGGCATCAGGGCCCGCTTTGTATTCACGTTCCTCCATAGCCTTCCATTCCAGGCTGCCGAATATGGTTTTGGGCAAAAAAAACAGGGCTTCGGTTTCGTCTGGCATACTGATCCCCCATTTACTGAATTAGGCGCTTGGCGCCGTAATAAGTACGCGCGTAATAACTTTCTGACAGGGACGAATAGATAACCCCTCCGCTGCGTGGCGAACTGGAGTGGATAAACTTCCCTCCGCCGCTATAAATCCCCACATGATCGATACTTGAGCTATAACATTTGAAGAACACTAAATCCCCGGGTTGCAGATTGCTCTTGGCAACGGCAGTGCCCATCCCATATTGAGACGAGGCAGTTCGCGGCAGGCTGTAGCCATTCTGTTTAAACACGTATTGCACGAATCCAGAACAATCAAATCCCCCAGGTCCGCTGCCTCCATATTGATACGGGGTCCCCAGATACCGGGAAGCTGTCTTGAGGATGCGCATATACGAATCAGGCCCGCCTGATCTTGACACTGGCACCGGTTCAGGCCATATGCGTAAAACTACCCCTGCATCTAGGATGTCACTCTGCAGATCATTTATTTGCATTAAATATCCCACTGAAATTCCGAATTGAAGAGCCACCTTTTCCAGACTGTCGCCGGGCTGCAATACATACTGTTGTTCTCCGCCAGGGGAGGCGGTCGCTGCTGCTGCCATGGCTTGTACCGCCGATACAGGCAGTGCTGCGGCATCCTGGTTTACCAACAGGGTGCTGCCGACGTGAATCAGATCACTTTGCAATCCGTTCAGAGCCTTAAGTTGTTCGACCGTCATACTAAATTGGTCGGCAATAGTACCCAGGCAGTCTCCGGATTGAATCACATAGATTCCATTTGAAGGGGATGACGGGGCGGATGAGGCAGGGGCATCAGGAGCGCCGGCGCTGAGCTTCAGCACGTCGCCGATCTGCAATGCATCGCTGCTGAGACTGTTGATACTTCTAAGATACTCGACCGTCACCCCATTCTGCGAGGCGATTTTCCATAAAGAGTCACCGGATTTAACTGTATAAGTAAGCGGCCCGGCCACGGCTACGAACGAGGATGAAGCCCATATGACAATGCTAAGAGAAATAGCTGCAAATTTTTTCAATGATATCCTGCCCTTTCCAGAATATTGCCAAATATATTGGTATATTCTACAAAGCCAGGAAATCTTCCTGCCGGCAAGGTTATTTTATTGTTTTTTTAGACTATTTTCTCTTCGATATGCCCTTATTTTGGCCATATACTCAGGACTCAGCCCGGCTGCGCCGAGCCGGCCGCGCATATTATCGCTGCCGCCACCGTGGAAATCAGAACCGCCGGTTACCAAAAGTCCCCGCCGTGCTGCCATATCCAGGAAATAATCAGTTTCTTGTATACTGTGTTCGGGGTAGAAAACCTCCACTCCCTGCACGCCCATGTCCAGAATCTCTTCCACCAATCTGGTGTTACGCACCAATCCAGGATGAGCCAGAACGGTTATGCCTCCGGCGGCCTGGATTAATTCGATAGCTTTGCGGGGTGTAAACCGGTATCGGGGCACATAGGCCGGGCAGCCCCGTCCGATAAATTTGTTGAACGCCTCCCGTATCGAGAATACATAACCTTTTTCCATTAAGGCTTTTGCCACATGAGGTCTGGCAATAAGATCATTCTGAGCCAGATTCCGGACCTGTTCAAAAGTTATCAGATAACCCATCTCGCGCAGCCGGGATACCATGCGCCGGGCTCTCATAAAGCGGGCTGCTTTGATCTCCTGCAGATTTTCCAATAGTTGCGGGCATTGATCGTCAATATAATAACCCAGCAAATGTACCTCCCCGGCTTCCACTTCAGTATTGAGTTCAATCCCCGAAATCAGTTCCAGATTGAGATGCTTGCTTTCCATGCAAGCCCAGGCTGCTGATAGTCCTTCAACCGTATCATGGTCGGTAATGGCGATGCCAGGCAAACCAATCTGCTCAGCCTGGTGCAACACCTCGGCCGGAGTTAAGATTCCGTCCGAAGCGCTGGTATGAACATGCAAATCATAAAACATTGCTTTACCTCTCCACGCACATCATTTCCCATATTATATATCATTGAACCTGTTCATGCCGACAATGCCCTGGTCAGGAACGCCAGGGCATTGTCGTGCATTACCGCCGCGCACTCCTGCGCACTGAAACCGCGTGTTTTTAAACATATTTCCAATTCTCGGTAATCCTCCACCCCGCCTAATAGCAGAGTGTCAGCGCCGTCGAAATCGGATCCCAGTGCCACATACCGTATCCCCGCCAGTGAGGCGATATGGTCGATGTGGTCCACCACTCGGTCCAAATCGGGCTGGGTGGCGCAGACGAAATCCGGCACCAGGTTAATGCCTACAATCCCCTCGCGCTCCGCTAAAGCAAGTATTTGGCGGTCATTAAGATTGCGGGGATGCCTGCACACCGCGTAGGCGTTGGCATGGGATACCATGACCGGGCCACTGAAGCGCTCCAGTGCTTGATAATAACTTTTTTCCGCCACGTGGGCCAGGTCGAGAATGCTTCGCGATCTTTCCAACTCTAAGAGCAGTCGCCTGCCGACCGGGCTCAATGCAGTCGGTTCTGTATCCAGTACACCGCCGGCAAAAGCATTATTATAATTCCAGGTCAACCCCAGGCTGCGCACCCCGAGGCGGTGGAAAAGCGGCCACAAGGCGGCATCCTTACCCAGCGCGTCAGCCCCTTCCAGGTGCAGTATACAAGCCAATTGGTCTTGGCTTAAGGCTGCCGCCAGATCATCCGCCGTTTCAACTGACCTGGCGGCAGCGGCAGCCTGCAGTTGAACATGGTAGGCGGCAATCTGGCGCAGAATAGCTCGCAAGACCATATTGTTATCCTGGTTGTGGCTGAACAGGGCAAATAACTGCGCCTTAATTCCAGCCGCCCTTGCCCTCGCGATGTCAAAATGGAAAGGGTTTTGTGCCAGACCGAACGAGCTTTCCGCCACCCGGGATAATGTGTCACAATGCAGATCAATAATCATGGCCAGCCTCCATAACGTCAAAATAAAAACCTGCCTATCTAGCAGGTTAGCGGTATTGTATCTGTCTATTTAAACAAACGGCTAAAGGATTTATCTAGGCTCGATGATGAGCTTAATCGCTGTCCTTTCTTCGCCGTCTATCATTATATCTGTAAACGCCGGTATGCAAATCAGATCCATACCGCTGGGAGCAACGAATCCCCTCGCTATAGCTATTGCTTTGACTGCCTGGTTGATAGCACCTGCACCAATAGCTTGAATTTCTGCAGCTCCTTTTTCTCTAAGTACGCCCGCAAGTGCTCCTGCGACAGAATTTGGACTCGATTTTGCTGAGACTTTTAATACCTCCATCTAATAACCTCCTCCTCATATCTTTATATATATATTGGCGCGTTGCTCTCCTACATTTATATTCTAAACGAGAGCATCAATTCCTCCTTTTGCGAGGGGGTGAGTTGGATAAATTTACATGTTCATTCGTTGAGTATCTTGGAGATTTTCATAATCCTGCTAACCTGGTAAGAAGAATCATCAACTGTCAGCACAACCCCTTCGAGCTGAGCTTTGCCGCCGGCTACCTCTAAACGCACCGGGCGCCCGGTGAGGAATTTTTCCAAAACCAGCTCTTTTTTCATGCCCAATACCGACTCATAAGGCCCGGTCATGCCGAGGTCGGTAATATAAGCAGTCCCTCCGGGGAGGATGCGATCATCGCTGGTCTGTATATGGGTGTGGGTTCCCAGAACGGCCTGCACCCGGCCATCAAAATAATAACCGAAGGCAACCTTCTCGGAGGTAGCTTCGGCATGGAAATCGACTATTATGATATCCGCTTTATCCTCAATATCTTTCAAGGCCTCGTCTACGGCCATGAAAGGGCAGTCCAATGGGGGCAGAAACACCCGGCCGGAAGCGTTTATAACCGCTATCCTGGTGCTGAATGCGGCAGTATAGATATGGTAGCCTTTACCCGGACAAGGTTGGGGATAATTAAGAGGTCTTATCAGGCGGGGTTCATCATCAATAATGCGAAAAATATCCTTATTGTCCCAGACATGATTGCCCATGGTCAAGACGTCGATGCCGGTTAACAGCAATTCCTGCATAACATCCCCGGTGAGCCCCCTCCCCCCGGAAGCGTTTTCGGCATTGGCAATCACAAAATCAATCCCATACTCCCGACTGACCACCGGCAACAGAGCCTTAACCGCGCGCCGTCCAGGCCTTCCCACGATATCTCCGATAACCAGAATATTCAAAATTCAGCCCTCACTTATTAAAGACCCTTACCCTGCCCCCTTCACGATAGGAGAGAAAGCGATTGGTCTCAGCATCTTCTCTGCTTATTTTCTGTATCAAGTTTCTCTTTACCTTCATTTTGACTGATTCTTCTATCTCCATATTGGCGCTGTCACGGTAGACCTGATTTTTAAAGGCGTCGGCCAGCAGTTCTATGTACAACTGGGTTTCCTCCTCGGAAACGGTATAGCTGTCCCGGCGATAGCGCAATAAAATGAGCCCGGGCGCATAATGTCGGTATTCCAAGCTAATCCACCGGGGCTCGGTTCCTTTGAAACTATGAAACAGCTTGACAGCAGAGATGACTCGCTGTTCAAATGCGGTTTGTTTTTCCGAACTCAATTCGCCTTGCAGCGCGGCCTCAAAAATCAATTGTTCCTGATCAGCTTCATATCTCACAGCGCTTAGCTCGGGATATTTCAGGCTGGCACTTATGAAGACATCCAGACCGGAATCCTGATACATATGTATTTTCTCCTTAAACTGCATAATATAAACGAATTCTGCAAGGGGCGGAGAAATCCTGCTGTTACAAATATGTAAAATATAGAAACAGGGCTCAAATAGAGCCCTGTTTCCAGCTTTTTGGCAGCAGACAAATTATTT
>DHGD01000115.1:0-21541 GCA_002402575.1 Syntrophomonas sp. UBA4807 | reverse complement strand
ACCCCTTCAAATGAGTCGGCCAGATTCTCCAGTTTTTCCAGACGTTTGATATAAGCTTCCAGGGTTTCACGGCGCGCGCCGGGCCGGGATGCTGATATGGCATCGGCAGCCTGCACCAGCACAGCCTCAATGCTCTCCGGTTCGATATCGCTGTGATGGGCGGCAATACCATGAATAACCTCTTTGCTCTCACGGTATTTTTTGGCTAGTTCCACTCCGATTTCCACATGAGGTCCGGCTATTTCATGGTCAACCGCCTTGCCGATGTCGTGCAACAGGCCGGCTCGTTTAGCCAGAGCTACGTCAACCTCTAATTCTGCTGCCATCACGCCGGCCAGATGCGCCACCTCAATGGAATGTTTGAGCACATTTTGTCCGTAACTGGTGCGATATTTCAGTCGTCCCAGGAGTCTGATCAGCTCGGGATGCAAGTTATGCACCCCCACCTCAAAAGCGGCTCCTTCTCCAGTCTCGCGGAGTTCCTGTTCCAGTTCTTTCTGGGCTTTGTCCACCATTTCCTCAATGCGAGCGGGGTGGATGCGACCGTCGGATACCAGATTGGACAGGGCCTTACGTGCTACTTCGCGGCGTATGGGATCAAACGAAGAGAGAATGACCGCCTCCGGAGTGTCATCGATTATCAAGTCCACTCCGGTCTGAGTTTCAAAAGTCCTGATATTACGTCCTTCCCTGCCGATGATGCGACCTTTCATCTCATCATTGGGCAGGGCCACTACTGATACTGTAGTCTCTGAAACCACGTCAGCAGCGCACTTCTGAATCGCCAGGGAGACAATGTTCTTAGCCCGTTTAGCTCCTTCTTCACGGGCTTCCGCTTCCAGGTTCTTAATCAAGCTGGCGGTTTCCTGACGAATCTGTTGTTCCACATTATATAGCAGTAAATCTTTGGCTTCATCAGATGTCAGCCCGGACAGTCTTTCCAGTTCCTTGAGCTGCTGTGACATCACGGTCTGCAAATCCTGATTAGCTTTTTCCGCATCCCTGATCTTGTCCTGCAGTTGGTTTTCCTTTCTCTCCACGTTCTCACTCTTTCTGTCCAACTGCTCCTCTTTCTGAATCAAACGCCTCTCCAGACGATCCAGTTCGCGGCGTCTTTCCCTGATCTCCTTTTCTGCTTCCTGGCGGTTTCGATGCAGTTCTTCTTTGCCCTCCAGCATAATTTCCTTTTTGCGAGCCTCTGCGGCTTTGCTGGCTTCATCGACGATGCGCGCAGCTTCCTCTTCCGCAGCGCCCAGGCGGCTTTCTGCTATCAAGCGTCGGCCGTAATAGCCGGCGATCAAACCAATGGCCAAAGAAAGTGTTATTACAAAAAACTGCAATAAAGTATTGATTCGGTTCACCTCCTTTACAATAATTCGCGGGGTAGCTATTGATGATCATGCAAAAAACCAGGCTTAAAAACCTGGTTTGCGAAGCATCTTATCCACTTTTCCTGCCCGTAACGGAATTCGATGGAGAATCCTCTCTCCCAGAAATCCATCCCACATTCCGTTAGGCAAGTTGATCAACCTACAAGACTTTTTAGATATATTTAAAATGATCCAGTCAGGCCTGTTCCCCAATACTTGTCTGCCTGCCATTTACCCGTCATCAGTGTAAATATATATAAATCTGGCCGTCTTTTTGGTCAAGATCAATTCTTTAGATAGGATACTTCTACCAGAGTCCTATCTAAATTCTATTTACTTTCAGCAACAGTGTCAAGATTCCAGTTCTGTTGTAGTCTGGGGACGGCATGACGCTAGTTTGTCCCGAATCAGGTTCTGCAGTGTTTTGGCAAAATCAGGATTGTTTTTGATATACTCTTTGGCGTTCTCACGACCCTGCCCGAGACGTTCGCCCTGGTAGGAAAACCAGGAGCCGCTCTTCTGAATAATTTCCATGTCGGTGGCAATATCCAGTAGGTCGCCTTCCCGTGATATACCGCTGCCGTACATAATATCGAATTCAGAGGTCTTAAAGGGCGGGGCAACTTTGTTTTTAACGATTTTAACCTTGGTGCGGTTGCCGATCAGCTCCGTTCCCTGCTTGATAGAATCACCCTTGCGGACCTCCATGCGCACCGTAGAATAGAATTTTAGCGCTCGGCCTCCGGTAGTGGTTTCCGGGTTGCCGTATATGACGCCCACTTTTTCACGGATCTGGTTGATAAAGATACAGGTTGTCCTGGATTTGCTGATGTGAGCAGTCAGTTTGCGCAAGGCTTGAGACATCAGGCGGGCCTGCAGCCCAACATGTATGTCGCCCATTTCACCATCCAGTTCCGCTTTGGGGACCAATGCGGCCACCGAGTCAACTACGATAACATCAATAGCCCCGCTTCTAACCAGGGCTTCGGCTATCTCCAGGGCTTGCTCCCCGCTGTCAGGCTGGGCCACTAACAAATTGCTGATGTCCACCCCCAGCCTTTTGGCGTAGAGGGGGTCCAGAGCGTGTTCGGCGTCTATGAAGGCTGCCATCCCCCCCTGAGCCTGGGCTTCAGCAATGGCATGCAGAGCCACCGTGGTTTTGCCGGAAGACTCGGGGCCAAATATCTCCACCACCCGTCCCCGGGGAAGGCCCCCCACACCCAAAGCCAGGTCGATCGACATACACCCCGTGGAGATAACCTCCACATTCATGGCCACATTTTCTCCCAGTCGCATGATGGCGCCTTTGCCAAACTGTTTCTCGATATTTTTGATTGTACTGTTTAAGGCCTCAATTTTGCCTTGATTACCCTCAATCTTGTCCACAAGCTCTCCCCCTCAAACATATGTTCGCTTTTCCTGATTATAATTGATTGTTTTCGTCACTGTCAACTCATAGTTTGTTAATTTTTGGAAATCCTAACCACGCAGTGCATAAGCCTGTTCAACCCGATATTGAGGGCCTTGCTTGGAAAGGCGGCTTTCCATCAGATAGAAGGCCTGCACCGGGAACAATCCGTTCCTGATGACGGAGTCGAGCATATTCGCCTGCTGCAGTAAAGCCTCAATATTGCGTTCGGACCGCACCCGGCCCAGTGTGATGTGAAAACGATGGCTTTTTTCCGGTTCAAAACCGATATCCTGCAGATAGGCATCGATGCGTTCCGCCAGGAACTCCGCCTGGCTGGTGTCCCCATCCAGACCCATCCATACCACCCGGGGCTTGCGCTTGTTGGGGAAAAAACCTAATCCGCTTACCTTGAGATAAAAGGGCGGACAGTATTCGCCTGCCTGGCGAAGTCGCTCCCTGATCTTTGACAATTGCCGTTCATCTATGTCACCCAAAAATTTCAGAGTGAGATGGTAATTCGAATACTCTACCCATTTGACATCAGGATTGGTACGGGATAATCGCGCCCTGATCTGGTCGGCCTGTTCTTTAACTGACTCTGGCGCGGGTATGGCCACAAAAGCTCTCATTTTCCAGCACCTCCGCTCAAAAGGCGTCGACGCACCAGGTCCAGGGCGCTTTTAGCAGCCAGGGTGCGAATGCCATTGCGGTCACTGACAAATCTCATCTCCTTAACCTCCAGGCTGTCTTCGCGGGCCAGCCCGATATACACCAGCCCCACCGGTTTTTCCTGACTGCCTCCTTCCGGTCCTGCGATTCCGGTAATTGAAACCGCTATATCAGCACCGGCATGCTGACGTATGCCTGAAGCCATCTCAGCGGCGGTCTGCTCGCTAACCGCGCCATACTTATCCAGGGTTTCGGGGTTCACCCCCAAAAAGACCTGTTTGGCCTCATTGCTGTATGATACCACCGACCCCCAGAAATACTGGGAACTGCCAGGCAGGTCAGTTATCATCTTGCTCAATAATCCGCCGCTACAGGATTCCGCCGCGGCCAGCGTCAGTCCCTGCCGCATTAAAAGATTTGCCACCACACCGGCCAGAGTGTCATCACCTTCACAGATAATGTTTAAACCGAGTGCTTCCCGGATGCGATGCGTCAGTTGCTCCAGGCGGCTGCCGGCACTTGCGGCGTTGCTGCCGCTGTCCGCGGTTATTTTTATCAGCACTTCCCCATCCTGAGCCAGCAGGGCAATGCCATAATCGCTGCCTTTATCCAAAATGCCGCTCAATAAATCTTCGATCTGGCTTTCGCCCGGTCCCAAAACTCTTATAATTTTAGTTTGAGAACCCGGCCCGGTCAGTCTTTTGTCCTCGCGTAACAGTGGTTCGACGGCATGAAGATACATATCCTGCATCTCCCCGGGCGGTCCAGGCAGTAAAACTACCACCTTATGGTTCTTAGCCAGATACATCCCCGGGGCCGTACCCAGACGGTTTTTCAATATTATGGCCTGGGGCGGAAACATGGCCTGTTTGCGGTTGCTCTCGGCCATAGGGCGGTTGCGCCGCGCAAAAAACGATCTGATATTCTCCAATTCAGCCTCGACCAGTTGCAGTTCGCATCCCATCAGTTCACAAGCCACTTCTTTGGTTAGATCGTCCCGGGTGGGTCCCAACCCTCCTGAGGCTACCACCACATCGGCCATATCCAGACCAGTTTTGAAAGCCGCAGTCATGGTGTCGCGGTTGTCCCCGACGATGCTTTTGCCCATAACCTTCAGGCCTAATTCTCCCAATTTCTGCGCCAAAAACATGGAATTGGTGTCCACCGTGGTACCCAGCAAAAGCTCGGTTCCGGTGGATATTATGTAAGCCTTTTTCATCGCTGATTGTCAACTCCTTCAATCCATCCCTATTATTATAAGCATTTTCTGCAGATAGGACACCACCAGTCTGGCCGTTTATATTAATAAGAACCCCAAAATGCGTTTGCCTAACGAATATAATATTAGTATACTAGTATTATAGTACACTAGTTTGGAGGTGAGGCGGTGGAATTCGATCCTTCACGTCCGATATACCGCCAGATTATAAGCGGATTCCTGAAAAAGATAATTCGCGGCGACCTCAAGCGGGGGGATAAAATCCCCTCACAACGCGAATACGCCGAGACCGCCCGGGTCAATCCCAACACTGTGCAGCGGGCTTATCGGGAAATGGAGCAACAGGGCATCGTGGAGACGGTCCGCGGTCAGGGCACCTTTGTGAAGATTTCGGATCAACTTCTCAATCAGTGCAAAACCGAAATGGCACAAGAGTTTGTGCAGGAGTATCTCTTTGAGATGCGCGAACTCGGCTTTGATGACCAGGAGATCGTCAAGCGGTTGGTCGGTGAGATCAACGCCAAAGGAGGAATGATAAGTGATTGAATTCCAGCAGGTCAGCAAAACTTTTGGCCGCACCGTGGCCTTGAAGGATTTTTCGGCCCANNATGATAGCCGGACTCACCCGGCCTGACCGCGGCAGGGTCCTAATCGATGGAGATCTGCCCTACCATCGCAAGATACAGGTGGCTTTTCTTCCCGAGATCGACTATTTTTACAGTTGGATGGATGTTAAGCAGGCGGCCCGGTTTCTGCGGTCATTCTATCCTGACTGGGACCAAGAACGATTCCAGGAACTGTTGCTGTATTTGAACCTCAGCGAAAGCATGAAAATTACCAAAATCTCCAAAGGCCAGCGTGCTAAGGTCAAACTTTTGCTCACTCTGTCCCGCCGGGCTCCTTATATCTTGATGGATGAACCCCTGTCCGGCATCGATGTGCTCACCCGGGAGGAAATTATCACGACTTTGATCCGGGATTTCCGCGAGGGAGAACAGACCATCGTCATATCCACCCATGAAATCGCTGAGATCGAAGGCATCGTGGACGAAGTGATTTTCATCGAACAGGGTCATATAAAGCTTCAGGGCAATGCTGAAGAACTTCGTCAGGAGCGGGGCTTGTCGCTGCTCGACATCATGAAGGAGGCTTTTCGCCATGCAGGCTAACGGTTACCGAAAATTTAGCGCCTTATACGGCAAGGAAATGAGAGAACTCAGCCTGGAGATCATTATTGTGACGGGCTTGGCGGCAGTGGTGAACTTATACCTGTTCTTCCGCTTGAACCATACCCCTTATATACGCCTACTCATCGTGCCCAATCTGATGCTGTTGGGGCTGGCCGGTTTTCTGCCCTTTCTTGCTTCTTTCAAGCTGATCAACCGGGAGTGGAAGAGCAATACGGTGTATATGCTGTTGTCTTTGCCGGTCAGGGGAGCTTCCGTGCTGGGGGCCAAAGCAGCCGCGCTGCTGACTCAGTATATAGCAGGCACCATGGCGGTGGGCATCAGTGCCGCCCTGCTCAGTCTGGCCCTGGCAGGCCCCGAAATCAAAGCGGTGCTGCAGCAATTATATATTAATCCGGGAGTAAACCTTAATCAGTTGCTGGGCAGCGGAGTGCTGTTCTACCTTCTCAGCATGGCGGGATTGCTTTATCTGGTCAGCATCAGTTTTGGCAGTCAGATCGCAGGCCATCTGGTCAGATCCTATTCAGGTCTGGTGACACTGCTGGTGTTTGTAGCCCTGTTGTATATCGTGCAGTATTTCGGGGGTCTGCTGGCATACCAGTTCAGTCCTTATTTTTTGACCTTCCTGTCCAATCAATGGACAGTGAGCACCTTCAATAAATTCCTGCTCCTGTCTACCATTGGTCTGGTCGTTGCCAGCGCTGTCATCTATCTGGGCACAGTCTGGGTTTACAACCGCCGCATTGAGCTGTAGAAATGTCGTATGCCGATATGCTGGACCGGGCAGATAACACCGGCAGGTGTAATCTGCCCGGTTAAGTTTGCGACATACGATTTGCGCCATAGAAGGCATCGCGTTAGGTTGAGATGATGGCTACGGCTGCGAGGGCTTATTACCGGCTTTTTCCTCCTACTGAGGCATCTGTTGTATCAGGTTAGTTTTTCCACACCTGACAGCCGCAAACATCTAGTGGATGATCTCCACGAAGCGCTGCCGGTCGAGGGTTTCTTCCTTCTGAATGCTGGACGCCAGAGAAAATAGAGCGCCTCTATTGTCACGCAACAGTTTTATGGTCTGCTCCTCGAGAACCATGATGATGTTCTTGCATTCCTGGAAAAGGCTGTCCGGAGGTATGTCATCGGCATGTACGATGCCCAGGGAGGACAATCCTGCCTCCACAATCTGCCGGGCAGTGTCCCAGCAGGCTTTGAAATCTCCGCGCGCGCCGGTGCTGCGGTTGCCGTACTTGATCTCCTCCGCTGCCGCTCCCCCCAGGGCGATCATAATCTCGCTCTCCAATTGCTCCCGGGTATATAGATATTGATCATCAGGAGGATTCTTGCGCATAAACCCCAGGGCCTGACCGCGCGGAACGATAGTAACCGAGGATACCGAACCGGGCATCAAGGTCTCGCTCAACAGAGCATGGCCGCTCTCATGCACACTGACCCGCTCAATTTCCTCCAAAGAAGGCTTGCGGTCCAGTTTTTCGCCCAGGATGACCTTATCGATGGCTTCGTTGAAATGATAACTCATAACCTGAGGGCTCTGTTCACGCATGGCCAGTATGGCCGCCTCATTGGCCAGGCTTTCCAGGTGCGCCCCGGAAAAACCGAAGGTGGCGGCGGCGATATTATCCAAAACCCCCGGGTCGGACAGCGGTTTGTTGCGGGTGTGAATCTCCAGTATCTTCTTGCGCCCCTGTTTGTCAGGCAAATTCACCTGAACCTGGCGGTCAAAACGGCCCGGTCTCAACAAAGCCGGATCGAGCATATCGGCGCGGTTGGTGGCCCCGATGAGCAGAATGCGCACGGTATCGTCCGGGTTGACCCCGTCCATTTCCACCAAGAGCTGGTTCAAGGTCTGGTCATATTCCATATGGCTGGTGTTCTTGCCCCTTTTGGCTCCCAGGATCTCCAATTCATCTATAAAGATGATAGCGCTGCTGCTGTTCTGTTTAACAGCCTTCTTGCGGGCTTCGGCAAATAACTGCCTAACCCGTTTGGCGCCTACCCCGGCATACATTTCTATGAATTCACTGCCTGAAGCGGCGATGAATACCGAACTGGTATAATTGGCGGCGGCCTTGGCCATCATTGTTTTCCCAGTCCCGGGGGGGCCGACTAAAAGTACCCCTTTTAACGGCCTTATGCCCATTTTACTTATAAGTTCCGGACAGCGCAGGAACTCCAGGGCCTCGCCCAGTTCATTGATGGCGGTATCCTGACCCCCGATATCACCGAAGGAAATCTCCTGGCTGCGCTTTTTTCCCTGCGGGCCGCCCAAATTGCTGAATCGGACCGCGCCCTGCATATTTAAGAACATATAGCCGACTACGGCCAGCCCGCCAAACAGCACCAGTGGTATGATATTTACGCCGATGATGGCCAGGAAAACCAAAACGGCTGCCCCCAGCCCTATCAAGTATTCTTTCATGTCCATTCTCCTCACCTAGGTAATGTTCTGGCCGCTTTTCACTTGGATAACCCGATAGAGGCTATTTCCCCCTTCAGCCAGTTGCAGGTATATATAGCGGTCGTCGACATAAAGGCGGTAGTTTATGCCAGCGTCGAGGGCGTATCGGCTTACGGTCTCATCCAACCATACATAGCGGTTGGTAGCTGCGGCTTCATATATAGCCGGCTGCAGATATAAATAGGCCTCTTGCAGCGCATAATTATCAGGATCGCGTATGATCAGTTCATAGCCGCCCGGTTTGAGGTTTTTATCGAGGATTTCCTGTATGGCCAGATACTCGCTTTGCAGGTTTTCCACTTCGTGGAGTTGCAGCGTGATCTGATATTGCCCGTCTTTTTTTGACATCTCGACACCGGCTATAGTCGGTCGGGCTTTTAGTTGCTTTTCGACCGGGTTGACCATGCCGTACTTGGTATATAACTGATACCCGCCCAGCAGAATTCCCAGAGTACAGGCAAAGACCAGCAGGGAAATGGCGGTTCTAAAATCGCTTTTCTTCATTCAGCCAACCCCTTTCCCCGTAATTATAACATAGACCTAAGTCCCCAACTTTGGGCAATATATGGCAATGCAACCAGCCGGTAAAATAAAGGCCGCATATAGCGGCCGTTGCACTCCTGTTGGGAATTGTTTAACTGGGAAATCAGTCCTGTACTATGCTTAACTTAATTAACTCCCGACGCTGAAATAACGGTAATAGTATTCAACTCCGGAATAGACCGTGATGATTAAAGCCAGGTATAGCATCACCGGCCCCAGGGCCAGCGAAGTCACCGAATTAAAACCATCCTGCAGGATGATCACCACCACCGCCATAATTTGGCTGATAGTCTTGATCTTGCCCCACATGCTGGCTGGTATGATGACCCCCTCCTCGGCTTTGATAATACGCAGACCCGAAACCGCGAACTCGCGGCCCAAAATCACGATGGCTATCCATCCGGGGACACGCCCCAGTTCCACCAGACTGATCAAGGCAGCGGTGATGAGCAGTTTGTCTGCCAGGGGGTCAAGTATGATCCCCAATTTAGTGACCTGCTTCATCTTGCGGGCCAGATAACCGTCCAGGCTGTCCGTCAAGGCCGCGATAATAAATATTCCCGCGGCAATATAATCGCCGTTAGGCACTTTAACGGAGATAATAATAACGAAGAGCGGTATCAAAAAAATACGCAGCAAGGTAAGACTATTGGGAAGATTCATCTTCTGCCTCTCCGATCATGTCATAATTCTTGACCGCTTTAAGCTCAGCCTTGGCAAACTGGCCCAGAGGCAATGTCCGGGTACTTCTTACCATAGTGATGCCATCGACTTCCGGAGCCTGATAATAGCCTCTCCCCATGTAGAGCTGGCTGGCGACTTTAGCGGTAATCAGAACCTTGTGCCGACTGCCGATGCGGGCAATGTTTTTGCCGCGGGTGATGCGTTTCTGTAATTTCATAACGCTGTCCAGCCGCTCCGCCTTGACTTCGTCAGGCACCTGGTCCGGCATACTTGCAGCGGCGGTGCCTTCTTCAGGGTTGTAGCAAAAAGCCCCCAGCCAGTCAAATCCGGTCTCGGCGACAAAATCGCTAAGAAGCTTGAAATCGTCCTCACTCTCTCCGGGGAAGCCGGTCATCACGGTGGTCCGCAGGACCAAGCCGGGCAACCGCTCCTTCAGTCTGGCCATCAGGTTAAGCAGATGCAGGCTGTCATGCCTGCGGTTCATGGCCGATAAAACACGGTCTGATACGTGCTGAACGGGAACATCAAGGTAGGGCAGCACCTTGTCATGGGAGGCGACGGCCTCTATCAAAGTCTCGTCCATATGGGCCGGGTGCAGGTACATCAACCTGATCCACTCCAGCCCCTCTATGTTCTGCAAACCGTCTAAGAGTGCCGGCAGTGCTTTTTCCGCATACAGGTCCATACCGTAGGCGGCTGTATCCTGGGCAATCACCACCAGTTCTCTGATCTGCTCCCTGGCAACTAGACGGGAGGCCTCCTGTATTAACTGCGGCAAAGGTTTGGAGCGCAAAGCTCCTCGGATACCCGGAATAGCGCAATAAGTACAGTGGTTGTCACAGCCATCGGCAATGCGCAGATAAGCCATCCCTTTGGGAGTGGTGAGCACCCGCCCGCCTGATGGCCGGCTCTCTCCGCCAGCTTCCCGGCAGGCTATCACCCTTTGACCAGCCTGTATCTGCTCTACAATTTTATCTATTTCATCACAATGAGAGATGCCCACTAAAGCGTCCAATTCGGGCATCTCTTCCAGCAGATATTTATTGTAGCGCTGTGCCAGGCACCCGGCCGCAACCAGGTATTTGAGTTGTCCCCCGCTTTTTAGCTGCCCGGCAGCTAAGAGCTTGTCTATGGCTTCCTGGCGGGCATCCTCAATGAAAGCACAGGTGTTTACGATTATTAAATCCGCTTTTTCAGGCTGGGATACCAACCGATGGCCGGCTTTTTTAAGCCGGTACAGCATCACTTCGCTGTCGACCCGGTTTTTGCAGCATCCCAGACTAATCAGGCCTATATTCACCGCTTTATCCTTTGCTACGAACTCAAGCGGGCTACCAGGAACTCCTTCTGGATAACCTCGCCCTTTTCCCCCAGAGGTCCAATTTTTTCTCCGTTATAGTAAACTTCGATCCCTCCGGCGTTGCCCACCGTCAACAGGACCGCTTCACGCCCCTCAAATACCTTCTCCTGTCCGGCGGTCAATGTACTGGAAAATACCGTCTGGCCATCCACGATAGCCTTCACCCAGCAGTCGCTCAGCGCAGACACCCGCACCGTGGCACTCAGGGCGGGATTGATAGCATTGTCTTTATTATTGGTGTCGGTTTTGTTATTGGCCCCATTGGGCTGCGCGGCAGGAGGATTCTGCTGCTGTGCGGGGTCCTTTTGGACAACATTGGGGCTATGGTTGGAAATGGCTCCTACCACCATATTGCCTACCCACAGCGCTGCCAGTAAAAAAGCGCCTGCCACTACTACATTGCGCCAGTTCAGGGCTTGAAACTGTTGAAAATCAGGACGCCTGCGCTTTGGTTGCGGCGGAGCAGCGACTGCCGCCTCTTCATGCCCGTAGGCCATTTCCACAAACATATTCACCATCTCAGCTTCGTCAAGGTGCAGATAGCGGGCATATTTTCTCACAAAACCGGTGGCATAGACGCGCGGCGGCAGGAGGTTGAACCTCTCCTTTTCAATCGCATCCAGATACAGCTTGCGGATTTTAGTATCCTCTTCAATATGCTCAAGAGTAAGACCCAGACTCTCCCGTTTATCCTTGAAAACCTGACCAAATTGCATATTGCCAACTCCTTTTAACGGTCAAACCAGCTGTTTAATCATCATGAACCCGTGGATGCCGTTCCCACGCCCATGCGAACCGACTGCCGCAGGGGATAATTATTGGAGAGACCGTATACCAGGCCGCACAATAGATACAACAGCTGTCGGGCATAATCAAATGACTGATTGGGCAATAAGGGATATTCTTGAATACCATGGTTATCCATGTGCATAACCGCGGAGTGGCCATCTGTAATTATACAGTGTTCCATCCCCGCATTGATCATATCGTGTATCCTGCTGCGATAAGCGTCGATTTCGAAATAATCCTCCACTCCCAGGACCAAGACATTATAGCCGTCCAAATAATCGGGCAATGACTGGCCAGGGCGAAGACTCAAACAGGTACATAAACAGGGCAGTTTCTCCCCGTCCTTGTTAACCGCCTTGCGATATACATACTCCTGCCAGACGGGTTCAACCACCAGCCATTCGCAATTGAATATTACCCATTCGCGGAGGTTGACCGCCTTTTCATAATCATCGCCATAAAATCCTTCGTTAAATAGTATTTTCCCGTCGCACCAGATCTGACGGTTGGTGCGCCGGCTGTTGTGGCGGTATATATTGGATACGTCCACCTTTTTCCCAGCCAATTGACTGACTATCAGGTCTCCCTGTTCATCATTTCCAAGCACCGATACGATCTTGACATGAGACCCGAAGTCGGCAAGAGTATGGCAGGCCTTGTAGGCGAAACCTCCCCAGTCTAAATCAATCGCCGTTGCGCCGTTTTGTTTTCTGACCTCTACGGTCAGCATACAGTTCCCCAGCACAACTACAGACGCCGTCTCATTCAGCACATAACCCTTGCCCAGAATAACGCCTTTTTTCATCAGGTTGGAAATATGCACCGCTACGGAAGAGCGGGTAATTCCAAACCTCTGGGCCATTTCCTCCTGGGATATGAGGGGTTCCTTCTTGAGCAGGTCGAGAATTTCCTTTTCCCGGGAGGTTAATCGCATGATTGCTCCCCTTGCTGAACGATTGATCTCTTAATTTTCATACTAACATAGTTTATTCCTCGCGTATAGTTTTTCAAATTGCTCCTCATCTATCAAAATTTCGCGCCGTTTATTGTTGTCCTGCTCCGAAATCAGACCTCTCTCTTCCATCATATCCACCAGTCTGGCGGCTCGGGCGTAACCCACCCGCAGACGCCGCTGCAGCAATGAAACCGAGGCTTTTTTACCGTCCACAAAGATCTTCAGGGCATCCCAGAACAGTTCGTCATCGCTGCCATCATTGTCGTTATTTTCATCCAAGGCCAGGGTTTCAATCTCCTGCGCGGAGTCAACGCCGATGAATTGAGTTTTTATGAATTCCACGGTCTGCTCGATATCCCGGTCAGATACATAGGCCCCTTGAATCCGGAACGGCTTTACCGCACCGACGGGGAGGAATAACATATCACCTTTGCCTAAAAGCTTCTCCGCCCCGCCTACGTCCAGAATGGTGCGCGAATCAGTCTGGGATGAAACCGCAAAGGCAATACGCGAGGGTATGTTAGCCTTGATTATGCCTGTGACCACATCCACCGAGGGACGCTGCGTGGCTACAATAAGGTGCATGCCCGCGGCGCGGGCCATTTGCGCCAGGCGGCAGATGGCATCTTCTACATCAACCGGAGCCACCATCATCAGATCGGCCAGTTCATCGATGACTATCACTATATAGGGCAGCTTTTCGGCCTTGACCTGATTGTAGCGTTGGATATCGCGGGCGCCGCTGCTGGCGAAGAGCTGATAACGTTTCTCCATCTCCCTGACCATCCAGCGCAAAATTTGTGAAGCTTTTTTGGGATCAGTCACCACCGGGGTCAGGAGGTGAGGTATGCCGTTATAAACCGCTAACTCCACCATCTTGGGGTCAATAAATACCATCTTCAGTTCCGCCGGGGTGCTGTTATATAACATGCTCATAATAATGCAGTTCAAGCACACGCTTTTTCCCGAACCGGTCGATCCCGCTATGAGCAAGTGAGGCATATCCCCTAAGCGGGCCACTACCGCGTTGCCGCTGATATCCTCCCCCAGGGCGAAAGCCAGCGGGCTCTTCAGTTTCTTGAAGGCCGGGGCTGATATCAGGCTGCGCAGACCAACGCTCAATATTTTGCGGTTAGGAACCTCAATCCCTATGGCCGCTTTTCCCGGTATAGGGGCTTCAATGCGTATGCCCGGTGCAGCCAGGTTGAGCTGCAGGTCATCGGACAGGCTGATAATGCGGCTGATCTTCACTCCAGCACCCGGGGTCAGTTCATAGCGGGTCACTGCCGGGCCACAGCTAACTTGGTTTACCTTGACTGCCACCCCGAAACTGGCGAAAGTGTCTTCTAAGACGGTGATGCTTTCTTTGATGTTCTTCTTGTCGATTAGCCGCTCGTTGCTGACATCACTCAATAAGTCCAGCGGCGGCAGGCAATAATCCTCCTCCTGGCGGAGCCGTGCTTTAATAAGCTGCAGCGGCGGCACCGGTTCGGGGTCAGCCTGGGCTGCAGCCATAGGCAGCGGCTGCTGGATATCAACAATAGGCACCGGGGGCCGCTCTTCTCGCAGGGGTGGAGCGGCTCCGGTATCTATTACCACCGGGGTGTTGTTGACAGGAATATTCTTGACATCCGGGTCCAGGCCTTCATAAAACATGATCTCATCAAGGCGTGCCTTGGCCAGCCGGGCAGCTTTGCGCAATGTTCTGAGCACATTTTCAGCGGGCTGATCGATCAGCATCAAGGCCCCCACCAGAGTGGCGAACAAAGCCGCTATACTCAGTCCCACATTTCCTACCAGGCGGGTTAATAAATATGCCAGGCTGCCTCCTAAATAACCTCCGCCCACACCCGCTTGTCCGGCCTCCCACTGGTTCATTCCCGGAGGGGTCCTGTATACCGCCACCATAATAATCCCCACCAGACTGACGATAAGCAAACCCCACATCTGCGTCGACCAGGTTTTCTTGTTTATGCCTAGATGAGCCGACCAGCCCAGGAGAAACAACGGGCCTAGAACCGCTCCTTCACCGCAAACATACTCCAGCCCCGACTTTAGGGCTGTCCCCAGCCAGCCGATAATAAGGCTGTCATCAGGTATGCCCTGGGCTTTGCGCAGGCACACATAGGCAAACACCGCCACTGTGAATACCAGCAGGGATAAAATATCGAATTTCAAATGCTCCAAGGCGCCGGGAGCCGGTTTGGGCTCCGCCGCCGGGGTAACCTTCACCGTTCTGGTGCGGGTATTCTTCTTCTTGGCTGCCATTATGGTCTCCTCATGCCCCTCTCCGTTTAACGGTATAAATGGTAAATTCTTCTATATTGATATATTTCCTGCTGCGTTATTAGCCGCCGGTTCAACCCAGGAAATACATACCCAGAGTGAAAATTCCCAAAGCCCACACATACCAGGAAAACACCGACAAACGTCCCTGGTTTACCAGGCGCATGACCACCTTAATGGCTATATAGCCGAACAAGGCAGCCGACAGCAGACCGGCCACGATGGCCGCCGAGGAGATCGCCCCCATGGCTCCGTTTCCCAGATCCTTTAGTTCCAGGATCCCCGCGCCCAGTATAACCGGAATGGAGAGCAGGAAAGAGAAGCGGGCGGCAAAAGGCCTTTCCATCCCAGCTAAAAGTCCGGCAGAAATGGTGGAGCCAGAACGGGAAATACCGGGAACAATGGCTATCGCCTGCAACAGGCCCACAAATAAGACGTCCTTATAGCTAGTTTCTTCGATTTCTTTAAACCCCGGTTTTACCAAGGCCAGCTTTTCAGATACCATCAATATCACGCCGGTTATCAGCAGACCAATCCCCACCACTAATAACGATTTAAAACTCTCTTCGAAGACTGGCTCCAGCAGAATGCCCACTAATGCGGCAGGAATGCAACCCACAACTATCAGCAAAGTCAACCTGCTCCAGGGTTTTCTCAGCAATGCCGCTATATCAGTCCAAAAGGCTACGAAAACCGCCAACAGCGTGCCCATATGCACCAAAACGTCAAAAGCTAGCGGGGTATTCTGTAAACCCAGAAGATGTTGAAAAATCACCAGATGACCCGAACTGCTCACGGGGAGAAACTCGGTCAGTCCTTGGACTGCGCCTAATATTAAGGCTTGTATGACTGTCAAACTAATATACCTCCCAGAAACCCAATTTAGTAAATTATAGCACAGCCATTTCCAAAACATGCCGGTTTATTCGGCTGCAAGCTGCTTTTTGAAGCGGGTTTTTAATGGGGTGTAGGTTTAATTAGGCTGGGGAATGCTAAAAACATAATTTATCAAGGAAGGGGTAAGCGCGTTGACAGAACCAAACCTCCCCAATCAGGAAGAGCCCAGGCAAGAGGACAAAATCAATGCCATAAAAGAATTAGGAACTCCGGAAGTCCCCGGATTCAAAAGCGACATCCACTGCCTCACTATCAGCGGACAGATCGAAGGGCATATGGTATTGCCTCCGCAGAATAAAACCACCAAATACGAACACTTCATTCCGCAGCTGGTGGCTGTCGAAGAGAATCCCAACATCAAAGGATTGCTGATAGTAATGAACACCGTCGGCGGGGATGTGGAGGCCGGGCTGGCCCTGTCAGAAATGATCACCTCACTATCCAAACCGACGGTTTCCATAGTAATGGGAGGGGGGCATTCAATAGGCGCTGCCATTGCGGTCAGTTCAGACTACTCTTTAATCGCGCCCACCGCTACCATGACCATTCATCCCATACGTCTTACCGGATTAGTCATAGGGGTCCCGCAGACCTATGAATACCTGGACAAAATGCAGGATCGGGTGGTGCGTTTTGTGGTGGAACATTCCCATGTCACTGAAGAGACTTTCCGTGAACTGATGTTCAGGACCGGCAATTTGGCTCGGGATATCGGCACCGTCCTGGTAGGAGAAGACGCTGTCAAATGCGGTCTGATAGATGCGGTGGGGGGCATTCGCGACGCCATCGCCAAAATCAATCAGCTTAAGGAACAGAAGGGGCTGTTGCAATGATAATGTATTCATCTGACCCCATGAGCCTGGTATCCTGGGAAGCCCGCGCCAATCTCCGCATTCCTCTGGCTTCCGGCGGCCACGTCGAAGCGGAAGTCCTGGAAGGAAGCCGTATTCGCATCTTGTCCGTCTGCAGCACCGATCCCATGGATTACCTGGACCTGCGCTACCAGCCCGGCAATATTCTCAACCTGGACCCCGCTGCCGGCACTCTGGTATAAAACCCGAGNNGGGATTTGTAATCCCGGAAAAATATTGGCATAGTTTGGTAATGTTACCGGCTATGCCGATTTTTCTTGTGTTGTGGTGGGTGGAGAAACCGGAGGGTCAAACCGCCAATGCAGTTATAAACGATTTTGATGCGCTGTACCCGTCTGCCGTCAATGCGTTCTGCCTTGTAAAACACGGATCTCAACTGTTGCTTCAGTCATATGTGTGAAGTTTTTGACGGTTACACCTCTGTATAATATTGCCAGCTGCTTTGATGAAAAACAATTCAATTGACACGATTCATGTCATGATTTTGGCACTGTCATTTTAGTGGTTTTATATAATTCAGTCTCAATTATCATTTATAATCTTTTCATGAGGTGCTCTCAGTTTATTATTTTGTTTAAGTGAGGTGAGGGATTTGGGGAAATATTGTGCGAATATGAAGGAGGAGATTAATATGCGAAAGAAAACGCTATCATTGCTGTTGGCAGTTATGCTGGGTCTATCGTCATTTGTAACTGCCCCTATAATGGCCGCTGCTGGCGATTTTAATATTGAAAGTGCTCCGGTAACCATTGCCGAAGATGGTGATTATCGCATATATGGGACAGGTGTATCCACTACAAACACAATTGTGGTAACCACAGGTGTAACTGCAAATGTTGTGTTGGATAATGTAAATATCGATGTCAGCGCTACCAGTGACGCGTGCGCGTTTGATATCCAAGGCACATCACAAGTAAATCTTGTTCTTGAGGCGGGATCGGAAAATACACTGCGTAGCGGCGAATATAAGGCCGGATTACAGGTCGATGATAGCGCTCAACTGACGATTGATACCAATGCGGGCACTGCAGGAATCTTAAATTCTTACAGTGGTAATTATGGAGCGGGTATTGGCGGTGCTTACCAGCATAGTGGCGGAATCATCATAATCGAAAACGGAGTAATCAACGCGTATGCCAGCTATGGATCGGGCTCAGGCATTGGCAGCGGTGTTTATGGCGATGGCTGCGATATTACAATCAATGGGGGCAGCATTACCGCAACTGGTAACAAGTCAGGGGCCGGCATCGGCTCAGGTGGCGGTGGTGAGGTTGGTAGCATCCATATCCACGGTGGTACTGTTACAGCAAGTAGCGCAGGTAATGAAGACGAGCATATCGGTGGTAGCGGGATTGGTAGCGGTGACGATGGCTATAACGGTGAAATTCTAATTGATGGAGGGATTGTAACCGCTAACGGGAAATATGACTGTCCTGGTATTGGTGGATACTCCGGCGCTACCGGTACCATCACCATACGCGGGGCAAGCACCTCTGTGACTGCCAGTGGCGGACTTTATGCGGCGGCTATTGGTGGCGGCTACGGAGATGACGGCGGCGTTATAAATATAGAAGGCGGAACTATCACAGCAAATGGCAGATATAGAGGCCCTGGCATAGGTGATTATGATGATGGAACTACTGTCATCAACATCAGCGGAGGAACTGTTATTTCCAATGGTGGAGAAGAAGCCTGCGGAATCGGCAGCGGCTACTATTCTGTATACAATCCACAGCCAGAATTAAATTTTGACGGCGGCAATCTGACAGTAAGCCATGGTGACGCAGCAAGCTATGAAATCAATGCGATCTTGACTACAACAGAAGGGAAAGCATTTTCCGAAGGCGGTTGTTTAGTCCCTGCACAGAATCAGATCATTCATGTAACCGGCCCGATTGAAGGCGTATTTACTTATGTCTTAAATAATATAATGGCGAATGAAGTAATTATCACTGCAAAAGAACCTAGTCCCTCCGGATATTTTATACCCTCACTTCGTGAAACCGGAATGCAAATTATCCGGCAAGGTGATAATCTGAGTTGGAAATACTCTTCTGATACAGTTCAGCCCGTCCTTTCTGGAGGAACAGCACAAAGAACGTCTGATTCAGAGGCCGAGATTACATTTACCTGCAATGAGTTCTCTGGTTTCTTTTACGAAGTAGTAGCAGACGGTGCTGCAGTTCCAGATATTGATATCGCTGGAAGCGGCAGATACTGTGACGGAGAATCAGTATTGAATCTGGATAACCTGACTGCTGGGACATGGGATGTTTATCTGCAAGCGAAAGATTCGGCGGGCAATGAAAGCGAACCGTTGAAAATTGATATACCGGAGTTTGGGGCGCATCCCAGTGCTGAAAATGTCTCGATCATTGGAGAACCTGAGGTAGGCGAAACAATTACAGGCACATATGTTTATGTACCAGGAAACATACCGGAAGGAACAACAGCATTCCGTTGGCTGAGAGTATCAGCAACGCCTTCTCTTTTAGGAGAGCCATATTTACTTTTTACTAACAATAATGTTGTAGGGGTAAGCAGTGCTGCCGGCGGACCGCCTAATCCTTGCATATTTACAGTAGAAGATACTACCGTGATAGAGAAAATCAGTAATTATCATTTTGCTTCAGAGGATACTCCCGGTACAATTTCTCTGCGCAAGTCTGACGGAACTGTTTATGGACCTTGGGATGCTGTACGGGACGGTTATTGGCGTGTATACCCTGATATCACCATACCGGCCGGCACATACACGGTTATAGACTCAAAGTCAGATTCATGGTCTTATAACAATGAATCAAAAAATGCAGGTATAACTGAAATTGTTGGTTATACTATTATTGCGGGAGCAACTGAAAAAAATTACACATTGCAAAACAGTGATTCAGGAAAATCAATTATGTTTGAGGTTACGCCTAAAGATACATCGGAAAATGTCGGCAATGTAGTTAAGAGTAATCCGTTTGGCCCTATATCATTGTTAACTGAAAACCAAGCACCGGTTTTGACTTCAGACTGGAATTACAGCACTGTTAATTGGGGGCAAAATTATTCATTTACAATAACTGTTACTGATTTTGAGAATAGTCCGGATACAAAGCTATACAGTTATATTGATGCTGCAGCGCCAAGTCAGGCATATAATTTCCCAGTTGTACCTGGCGTAGTTACAATAACACTATCTCCATCCGAAGGAGTGCTTTCTGCAGGAAGTCATACGCTGAACTATTATGCCACTGATGCGGAAGGAGCCACATCTGAAGTTCTGGTCCTGCCATTTATTATTGAAGCTCCCATCAGCAATAATGATGCAACTTTGTCAGGACTGTCAGCTTCAGGTATTACACTCTCACCCGTGTTCGACAACGCAACAACAAGCTATTCCGCGAATGTAAGCAACAGAATCAGCAGCACCACCATCAACGCTGTGACTTCTGATGATTCAGCCACAGTAACCATTAATGGTGCGGAGGGCTTAAGCAAGACGATTTCGCTGAATGTCGGCAGCAACACCATTACGGTGATTGTCACTGCTGAAGACGGCACAACAACAAAAACCTATACAGTTGAAATTAACAGAGCTGCCAGTGCTGGCGGTGGAGGTGGAGGCACACCTGCAGTCACCGGTACTGAGATCACCGTCTCAACTGTTGACGGCTCTGTTTCCGTCACTGCAACCCTTACCGAAACGAAAGACGGAACTAAGATTGTTATTAAAAAAGACGCTTATGATGAATTGGATGATGCAGATCAACCAGTTTTCATCAATGCACAGTTGGCGACAGTAAGATTTGATAAAAAAGCCATAGATACCATAGGCGCTGCGGCAGACTCAGGCGATGTGACTTTAACCATACGCAAAGTAGCATCCTCGGAGCTTTCCGATAAAGACCGGGCGCTTGTTGGCTCACGGCCTGTCTATGACATTACCGTAACCAGCGGCGGCAAAATCGTATCCGCCTTCAATGGAGGACATGCCACAGTAACTATCCCTTACACCTTGAAAACCGGCGAAAATCCAAACGCGGTGGTTATTTACTACCTTGGCGCTGACGGCGTTTTGCGGACAGTGCGTGGACACTATGACGCTGTTTTGAAAGCGGTAGTTTTCAAAACCACACATTTCTCCGATTTTGTTATCGGGTATAATCCGGTAAGCTTTAATGATGTCGCTGCTGATGCGTGGTATAAAAATGCCGTCGATTTCATTGCGGCGCGCGGGATTACAACGGGAACCGGCGATAACAGCTTCAGTCCCGATGCTAAACTGACCAGAGGACAGTTTGTCGTGCTGCTGATGAACGCATACCAAATCAGCACACAAAATCAAGGAGAGCCTTCTCAGATACCAAATTTCTCAGATGCCGGCAACACTTACTACACAGATTATCTGCTTGCGGCAAAGGCGCTTGGTATCGTCAACGGTGTTGGAAACAATATGTTCGCACCTGAAAAAGAGATCACCAGACAGGAAACGTTTGTCATGCTCTACAATGCCTTGAAAGTAATTGACGAAGTTCCGGCCGCTATAAACAGCGTTCAGCTTACTGACTTCAATGACGGAACAAATGTAGCCGATTGGGCCAATGAAGCATTATCCTCTTTAGTTAAAGCAGGAACTGTTGGAGGGCACAACAACAATCTTAATCCAACCGCTACAACAACACGTGCTGAAATAGCACAGGTGTTGTACAATTTATTGTCTAAATAATAAACTGCCTATCTAAAAGAGACTGACCTATTCAAGTATTATAACTTGAATAGGTCGGTTTTTTTCGCTCCCGCTTGCAATGAGTGAGGGCGTATTTTCAACCGTGTAA
>DHGD01000028.1:8323-32333 GCA_002402575.1 Syntrophomonas sp. UBA4807 | reverse complement strand
TGACGCCGACCGTGCCGCTGATTTCAACCGGTCCGCTGACCGCCACGCTGCCTATTACATCTAATCTACCACTGGCAGAAGTTAGCAATGCTTGCGATACACCAGAGCTATCCACACCGTAAACCTTTGTCAACAGTGAATCGGCATTGTCCTGAAAAATTTTATAATTAGGCACTATATTCTCCCCTTTCTATATGGGTTTTTAGCTCAGTAATATTACTGACCTGCTCTAATCTATGACATTTCCATATTTACTGTTACTAACATGAATGGATACTTAATTAAATATTGTTAAAATAAACCTACATTATCTTTGGCACCAAGTATATCTTCTGGACATATGCTAATTACTAGCAATGTCCAGAGCAGCTTTTGAAAGAAGATGAGTGCATAGGATTGGAAACCTTTGATAAAATATGGGAGGAAATCCATCAAGAACAGGACTGGGGAAAATACCCTGCCGAGGAAGTAATACGCTTTGTGGCAAGGAATTATTACAGGCGTGACAGGAAGGCAACCAGGCTGCTGGATGCCGGTTGTGGAGCAGGCGCGGTTGTTTGGTATATGGCGAGAGAAGGCTTTGATGCTTTTGGCTTTGATGGTTCCGCAACAGCTGTTAGAAAGGCGCAAAACAGACTTGCTGATGAAGGATTATATGCAAAACTTATGGTTTGCGATGCCGCTAAGATGAATTACGAAAGTGAATATTTTGATGGCATAGTGGACAGTGCCATGATATATGGAAATACTACTGAGAATATCAAAGCTATTCTCAGAGAATTTTACCGGGTATTAAAAAAATCCGGAAGAATATTTTCGACCGGCTTATTTAAGGCAGGTATGACAGGTTATCAAACCGGGGTGAAGCTTGAAGAAAATACCTACCGTGAGCTGACTGAAGGCAGCCTGACGCACCGAGGCACGGTTCATTTTTTTAACCAAATGGAAGCTGTTAATTTGTGGGAAAAGGCTGGCTTTACTAATATACAAATCGACTCTCTGGATAGAACCGAAATGGGAGGAAGGCTTAGAGTAAGTTATTATATGATAGAAGCTGAAAAAGGGTAAGCTCAAGGATGGAATAAGGATCCTATAACAAATATTACCCAGCAAAATTTTAATCCACAGAACAAAGGGTTTAATCCGATAATGAAGGATTGAATCCTTGCTCTTTTTTAACACTGATATTTTATAGTATGCCAGGCTGGAGAATCCCAGAGGACACTTCAGGTTCCCGAAACAGGTCTGCTCACCACAGGAAAAGAATGGTACAATCGATTGGGAAGCGAATTGTATAGTTAATATAAGGAGACGTTGCCATAATATAACCGCCGGAACTTATAACCATCTATGGGTTATGTGCATACTTTAGGTATACGGGTATTATCGGTAAATTTAATGAGTTAGGAAGAATCAGATGGCAAGCAATTCATTATCGCCGTTCCAAAAGCCTGATTACTATAATTGTGTGGTGCCGCGCTGCAGTGTTTGCCGGCAAATCCCAGGGGCAGGCATACTAGGCGGGCTCAAGCTAGGCAAGGCATTCTTGTGCCGGCAGTGCGAAACAGTCCTTATGCAAACGCCGGTAGGCAGTACTGATTATTATCGCATCATGGAAGGGCTGCGCGCAATTTATCCAAAGCGGTCTTATTGACAGGGGGATGCGCTCTTGACTGCCTCAGCGCCGCTGTATGCGGCTATTATGGAATACTGCCAGAGAACCGGTTTGCGGCTGCATATGCCAGGACATGCCGGACATGGGGAAGCTTTTCCGGAGCCTTTTCGCTACATAGTCGATTTTGATCTCACCGAGGTGCCGGGGTTGGATGACCTGCACTGTCCATCGGGACCGATTGAAGCGGCTCAGCAGTTGATGGCCAGAGCGTTTGGAGCCCGGACAAGCAAGTTTTTGGTAAATGGAGCCAGTTCCGGCATCCATAGCTTTTTTATGGGTTTAGGGGCTGGTGCGCGGGTGCTGGTCGCCCGCAATGCACATCGCTCTTTTTTTGCAGGCATGGTGATGAGCGGAGCTTATCCGGTCTATATACCTTGTCAGGTCAGCGAATCAGGCTTAGCCTACGCAGTTGCTCAAAAAGATATAGAAGCTTTGCTGGCGAAAAACTCGGCGGTGGATGCTGCTGCCATCGTCAATCCCACCTATTTTGGCACCACCGCGCCTATCGACCGCATAGCCAGGCTGCTCCATGAAAACGGCATCCCTTTTCTGGTCGATGAAGCCCATGGGGGGCATTTTTATTTTCATCCCCACTATCCCCAAACCGCCTTGGCTGCAGGCGCGGACGCGGTAGTAAACGGTTTGCACAAAACCCTGCCAGTGCTGACCCAGGGGGCTTGCCTGCATATAGGCGAGTCATGTCCTGAACCGGAGCGTTTCCTCCAGGCGGCCAGTTTATTGACTACCACCAGCCCCTCTTATGTGATAATGGCCTCTATTGATTTAGCCCGGGAATGGATGGAATGCCACGGCCGAGAAGCCCTGGAACAGGCCTGGCAGCTTTCCCGTGTTTATCGTGATAAAATTGACCATATAAAAGGGTTTAACACTATATTCCCTGAATTAATGGTAACAGGAACATCGGTGGACCCCTTAAAGATATTGATCTCAGTTCAGAATCTGGCTGAAGATGGCTATGCTGTGTCGCGCCGACTGCGCCTGGAATGGGGTATAGAGGTGGAATGGGCATCCTCTGACAATATCCTGGCCATGATGTCCATATTCCACCAACAATCGGACTGGGAGCGGCTTTATCAGGCACTTCGACAGATATCTAAACAGGTGGGGTGCAGAAAGGCCAACGCCGTGGNNTTTGCTCCTAAAAGAATAGTGCCCTTAAAAAGCAGTATAGGCAGATTGTGCGGGGAGATGGTTGTGCCATATCCGCCGGGTATTCCATGTTTGTTGCCTGGTGAAAACATCACCGCGGAGGTTTGCGCCTATATAGGTGAATTAAAACAAACCGGGCGTCATTTGCAGGGCGGCTGCGGCGGAGACTACATCACTATTATCGAAGAAGCTGAGCATAGAGGAGCTAGAGCATGAGCGAAGGTCTGTTTATAAGTCTGGAAGGCATAGACGGTAGCGGTAAAACCACTCTGATTCAGTATCTGCAGGACAAGCTGGCTACCTATCCGCTGCTCAGAATAAGAGAGCCGGGGGGAACAGCTATTTCGGAGAAGATTCGTGAATTATTGCTTAACATTGACAACTATCTTATCACCGCGCGTACCGAAGCCATTCTTTACGCTGCGGCGCGCAGCCAGGTGGTGGAACAACTCATCAAGCCTGCGCTGGATGAAGGCAAGCTGGTGTTAGCAGACCGCTATGTGGATTCCACCATGGCCTATCAGGGTTATGGACGGGGATTGGACTTGCAGTTTCTGTTCACTTTAAATCAACTATGCACCTCGGGCCTGCTGCCCGACGCTACCATACTGCTGGATATTACACCGCAGGTGGGTGAGAAAAGGCGCAAGCACGAAGAGGCCGACCGATTGGAACAAGAAGGCCGGGAATTCCAGGCGCGTGTGCGGGAAGGCTACCTGCAGCTGGCCCTAAAGGAGCCTAAGCGCTTTTATGTCGTCAATGCCAACCGGGAATTCAGGCATGTGGCTGAAGATGCGTGGGGGCAGATAATGTCCCTTTTAATTAAACGGGGGTGGCTTCCGGGTGAGAATTGAGCGCGACCGTAAAAGTCTGGACCGTCTTCGCACCGCTATGGGGCATAATGTCAATGAAGTGAGGAAAACCGCCCCAGCCTTATTCGAACAGGAATTGCAGCATCAAGAGGAAGCCGAAATGCGACAGTTAATGGCATCCATACTGCAAGAAGTGGACCGCATCGGAGAACGGTTGAAGCACCGGATAACGGTGCATGATTTGATTCAATACAAAAACCGGGTCAAAGATTTTCTTAAAGAGGCCTTGGCCCGCGCCTATCTGTTAAATCAGGATGTAGGCGTGAACCGGCGGGGCAGGACTATTCTGGTAAGCATAAAGACCATTGATCAGGAAGTTGAAGCACTTTTGAATGATTTTATGAGCCAAAAAAAAGACCCCGTGGAAATCCTGACTACGATTGACAAAATTCGCGGCATTATGGTTGACCTGATGATCTGACTAAGGGATGGAGAAGATTAGATGGGTGATCTTGAAAATCTTTTGGGGCAGGACAAAGCGGTTGCTTTCCTGCGTTCCTGTATAGAAAACCAAAGCCTCAGCCATGCCTATCTGTTTTACGGTCCGGCCGGGGTTGGCAAAATGGCAGCGGCGCTAGCCTTTGCCACTGAGATTTTGGAAAAGGAAGATCCGGGGGGGAGAGTCTTATTAAGCGCCCTAGCACATCCCGATCTTTTCCTGATCGAGCGCATTACGGATAAAACCAGACTGGGCAAGGAGCAGGTCGGCAAGCCGATGCAGTCCTGGTTAGGATTGAAACCCTATAGAGCCCGGCATCGTGTGGTCATAATCCGGGACGCTCATTTGTTGACCCCGGAAGCCGGCAACGCCTTGCTCAAGACCCTGGAAGAGCCTCCGGAATACGCTATTTTGATTCTGGTGAGCGATGAAGGCCTGGTGATGGAGACAATTGCCTCACGCTGCCAGCCGGTGCGCTTTCAGGCCCTCTCCGAAGAAGATATAATTGCCATACTGTCAGCTCAGGGCGCCGAACCTGAGCGGGCCGGTGCCTTAGCCCGGCTCAGCCAGGGCAGCGTGGCGGCTGCTCTGGAATTTGCCCATGAAAGCGGTCTGAATGAAAAATGGGAGAAGGCTCGTTATTATGTAACAAGGATCGCCGCCGGGGATATGGGGGGATTGTTCGAGGCCGCCGAGGCGGTGGAGAAGGCTCCCCATTTGCTCAGTCACATGCTGTCAACTATACTAAGAGATGTATATGTTTACAAGTCCACCAAAAACGCCAGCCTCTTGATGGATATGCAACACCGGGAGGTGGCTGAAACCTTGCCTGAGGCCTCTCTGGAAAGGTTGGCAGCGGCATTGAATCATATGCAGGACTTGCATAAACAGTTGCGTTATAACGTGAACCCTTTGACCGTGGGGATTAATATGGCTTACGCGGTGAGGGGCGTTTTTTGGGATTAGGAACGGAATTTAAGGAGGTTATCGCTTTGGCGTGGGTGGTTGGAGTGAGGTTTAAACCCGCTGGTAAGATATATAATTTCGGATGTGAAAACCTCGAATTAGAGGAGATGGACCTGGTCATAGTGGAGACCGTGCGGGGCATCGAGTGCGGTCTGGTGGTGTCCGGTAAAAAGGAGGTTCCTGAAAAAGAGCTGGTTTTGCCCTTAAAAAATGTTATCAGGAAAGCCAGCGACCAGGATAAGGCCAATTATGAAAGCAACAAACAAAAGGAAAAAGAGGCATTAGAGATATGCAAGCAGAAGATCATAGCCCATAAACTGCCCATGAGGCTGATAGATGCCGAGTATACTTTCGATATGGGCAAGATCATTTTTTATTTTACAGCCGAGGGGCGGGTCGATTTTCGAGAACTGGTCAAGGATTTGGCAGCCATTTTCAAAACTCGGATCGAGCTGCGCCAGATCGGGGTGCGGGACGAAGCCAAAATGTTGGGCGGCATAGGCACTTGCGGCCGTGAACTGTGTTGCAGTAGTTTTTTAGGTGATTTTGAACCAGTCTCAATCAAAATGGCCAAAGAACAAAACCTATCCTTGAATCCGGCCAAAATATCAGGCATCTGCGGCCGTCTGATGTGCTGTCTGAAATATGAATCTCAGTTGTACGATATTAAGGGGCAGGAGGGGCGCGGCCATAGAACGAACAGTCGCTGAGTTAAAAACCATCCTGCGGGATATAATCCTGGAAGTAGGAGAACTGAAAGAGAGAGTGGCATTGCTGGAAGCGGCCCGGGTGCCGGGCGATGTGCGTGAAGCAGAGAAGCGCGCCGGAAGGCTGAATGATGAAGGCGCAGAGCCAGCCGACCCGCTGGAAACTGAAACTCGGGCAGATAAATCCTCCCCTAGCGGTCTGCGCTACTTATATCTCGAAGGCCGTCATATTTGTCCCCTGGCATTTGGCGAGGAGAGAAGCGAGGGCTGTCTGTTCTGCGCGGCTTTGCTGGCCAGGAGAGACAGTGAATGAACTGCGGGGACGAATCATTAGACGATTTACTCTTGGGAGGGCTGGAGATTTTCCAACCCCTGCGGGGCTATCGTTTTTCCATAGACTCGGTGTTGCTGGCCCATTTCCCCGATCTACAGGATGTTCACCACATAATTGACCTGGGTACCGGCAATGGAGTCATTCCTCTGTTGCTGGCCCACCGTAAGCCCGGATTACATATAACCGGCCTGGAGATTCAGCCGCAGATGGTCGAGCGTGCCCGCCGCAGCACAGAGCACAACCGCCTCGGCGGGAAAATAAAAATAGAATGTCTTGACATCCGCACCCTAGTCGATTGCTTTCCGGCAGCAGTGGCGGACATGGTAATTTGCAACCCCCCATTTTGGAAAGAGGGGGAAGGAAAAATAAATAAGAATCCCGAGGAGGCCCTGGCCCGACATGAAATTGCGATAAAACTCCCGCAGATCATAGCCGCGGCCGCTCATGTGCTCAAGCCCCGGGGAAGATTGGCCATGATACACCGCGCCGATCGTCTGGCGGAGATCAGAGCCTCTATAAGCGTACAGGGTTTTTATTTTACCCGTTTAAGAATGGTAAAATCGTTTGTCCAGGACAATCCCAAACTGGTACTCCTGGAGGGATGCCTCGCCAACCCTGGAAGCCCCGTCGAAGAGCCCCCGCTCATAATTTATCAATCCTCGGGGGTATATACTCCGGAAGTCAAATCGCTTTACGCTGCGCCATGATAATAGACTCCGCAAAGGAAGTGAATGCTTGAGCCATGGGAAAGCTTTATGTGTGCGGAACACCCCTCGGCAATCTGGAGGATGTTAGCATCCGCCTGTTGAAAACCCTGCGTAAAGTTGACATTATTGCCTGCGAAGATACCAGGCATACCATAAAACTCCTAAACCGCTTCAAGATAAAGAAGAAAATGGTAAGTTATCATAAACACAGCACACCTCAGCAGGAAGAACAGCTGTTGGGGGAATTGTTGAGCGGGAAAATGATGGCTTTGGTCACAGATGCAGGCATGCCGGGCATATCCGATCCGGGGGCAGGATTGATACGCAGAGCCATAGACGGTGGGGTAGAAGTGGAGGTGGTCCCGGGCCCGTCGGCTATAACCGCAGCTTTGAGCATATCTGGACTAGATACTACCGGCTTTATGTTTCGGGGATTTCTGCCCGCGCGCCGCAGTCAGCGGCAGTTGGCTTTACAGGAGTTGGGGGAGATAAAGTGTACGCTGGTTTTCTACGAAGCCCCCCATCGCCTCTTGGACAGCCTCGAAGATATGAGGGCTATTTGGGGAGAGCGGGAGATGGTGGTGGCGCGGGAACTCACCAAAATCCATGAACAAATCCTGCGCGGCAGCACCACCGATATTATCCGGTATTTTCAGGAACATACCCCGCGCGGGGAATTTTGCCTTCTAGTAGCCGGATACCAGGTGCCCGTCAAGATTGCTGACATGAATAGCATTATTATGGAAGCAGAAAGTCTTATTAAGGGGGGGATGGGTAAAAAAGAAGCCTTCCTGAAGAAGGCGCGGGAATATGGATTAAAAAAATCCGATATTTATAATTACTACGAACAGATTAAGTCTTAATTATGTATTAACCAACTTGCTTGCCGAGTTCCAAAAGGCAGGACCGGCAGAGATTCTTGCCCTTATAATTGGCCACTTCTTCTGCGTTACCACAGAAGATACAGGCAGGCTCGTATTTCTTGAGAATGATTTTTTCGTTGTCAACGTAAATTTCCAGAGCATCTTTCTCCTCAATGCCCATGGTCCTTCTCAACTCGATAGGAATTACGATACGGCCGAGTTCGTCCACTTTCCTTACTACGCCGGTTGATTTCATCATATGCTGCTACCCTCCTTCGCTAAACATTGTTTCTCGACACAAAGTATACCAACATTGGCAGAAATAGTCAAGAAATATGGAGAAAATTAGTAATATTACTGGCAAATCGGCTAGAAGCGGGGCGCAAATATGTGTTAATTGTCGAATNNGACTAACATTTTCAATAGTGTGGTAAACTATAGGAGACGCAACCCGCTCTGGGCAGTTTTGGGAATAAGCGGGAAACCGCTGTTTTGGCAAAAAATTGCTTAAACTGATTGGGGATGCGGAAAACAGACAGGAGGGTCCAAGTTGTCAGAGAGGAACCATTTCTACATTACCACGCCCATTTATTATCCCAGTGACAATCTACACATCGGGCATGCCTACACTACGGTGGCAGCCGACTGTATAGCCCGCTTCAAGAGAATGCAGGGTTACGAGGTATTCTACCTCACCGGCGCCGATGAGCATGGACAGAAAATAGAAAAAGCCGCACGAGAAAACGGCAAAGAACCACAGGCTTATGTGGACCAAATCGTAGCTAGCATTAAATCCCTGTGGGACACTATGCTTATCACCCACAACGATTTCATCAGAACTACGGAGAAAAGGCACGAAGCGATAGTTCAGCAAATATTCCAGCGGGTTTATGATCAGGGGGATATTTTTCTGTCCCAATATGAAGGCTGGTACTGCACCCCCTGCGAGACCTTCTTTACCGAGAGGCAGCTAGCGGAAGGGAATTGTCCCGATTGCGGACGGAGCGTGGAATTGATTCAGGAGGAAAGCTACTTTTTCAATATGGGCAAATATGCTCCGCGGCTGCTGGAGCATATCGAGTCACATCCCGAATTTATTCAACCCGAGTCGCGCCGCAATGAGATCGTCAGTTTTATCAAAAGCGGGCTGGAGGATCTGTGTGTTTCCCGCACCACTTTCAGCTGGGGCGTTCCGGTTCCTTTCAATAATAAACATGTGGTTTACGTGTGGTTTGACGCCCTAATCAATTACCTTAGTGCTATTGGTTATCTACAGGATGAGCAGCAGTTCAGGAAGTTCTGGCCTGCCGATGTACACCTCATGGCCAAAGATATCATTCGTTTCCATGCCGTCATTTGGCCCGCCTTGCTGATGGCCCTTGATCTGCCCCTGCCCAAAACGGTATTCGCCCATGGCTGGATAATGCTGGAAGGGGGGAAAATGTCCAAATCCAAAGGCAATGTGGTGGACCCGCGTGTCCTTGTAAACAAATACGGGGTGGACGCAGTGCGCTATTTTCTGGTGAAAGAACTCAGTTTCGGTCAGGATGGAATGTATTCCGAGGAGATGCTGGTCACCCGTATCAATTCAGATCTGGCCAATGATCTGGGCAACCTGATCAGCCGTACTACGGCCATGGTGAAGAGATATTTTGAGGGGATAATTCCCGCTCCGACTGAATCCGGAGCTCTTGACGAGGAACTGCGCGGGACCGCACGGACAGCTTTCCAGGAAGCTACCGCCAAACTGGACAGGCTGGATTTTTCTGTCTATATTCAGGCGGTAATGAAGCTGGTGGCCAGAGCCAATAAATATATCGACGAAACCGAACCCTGGCGTCTGGCCAAGGATGCCGGCAGTCTTCCCCGGCTGGGGACGGTGCTCTATAATTTAGTGGAAAGCATTCGCATCGCGGTTATTTTGCTGGCGCCCACCATGCCTACCCTGGCTGAGAGGCTCAATCAACAGCTTCCGGTCTTTTCCGACCCGTCCCGTCTTGAATGGAATCAAGCCGGAGAATGGGGGCTTACACCGGCCTCGATGTCAGTCTCCAAGGGAGCGGCATTATTCCCGCGCATTGATTTAAAAACCCTGGTGGAAGATATGACAACAGAGCATAACCCCGCTGAGAATGCAGCGGTTGCTGACAAGGAGCCCAAAAGTGAGGATAAAGGGCTGATCACTATTGAGGATTTTGCCCGGCTGGATCTCCGTGTGGCTGAAGTAGTGGAATGTAGTAAGATGGAAAAAGCCGACAAACTGCTGGTTTTAAAACTGCAGGTAGGCGAAAAGCAGCATACCGTAGTATCCGGCATTGCCAAAGCCTATCAGCCGGAAGAGCTTATTGGCAAGAAAGTGGTTCTTCTAGCCAATCTGACTCCTACCAAACTGCGGGGCACCCTGTCGGAAGGCATGATTTTAGCCGCTTCTTCTGAAGGGGACGACCACCTGGAAGTGTTGATGATCAATAAGGATCTACCCAGTGGCAGCCGGGTCAAATAGCCCGTCGCCCCAGAGCGTATTTCTAACTAACAACTGCAACCAGAGGATGATTAGCGTGCCAAAACATGAAATGCTTATTGACAGCCATGCCCACTTGCAGGATCGGCAGTTCAGCCAGGACCTGGAGCAGGTTATGCAGAGGGCTGTGGCGGCGGGTATTGGGAAAATAGTCTGTGTGGGCTATGATTATGAAACTTCCCGTGAGGCGGTGGCATTAGCCCAGAAATATGAACAGGTATATGCGGTTATCGGGGTTCATCCCCATGACGCCAATACTCTGACCGCAGATGTAATCAGCAAGCTGTATAGCCTGGCCAGGGATCCCAAGGTAGTTGCCATTGGAGAGACCGGGCTGGACTTCTACCGCGACCTTTCCCCGCGAGAACTGCAGCGCCAGGCCTTTGTGGAGCACATCAAGATAGCGGCGGAATTATACAAACCCATCGTAATTCACGACCGCGATGCCCACCAGGAGGTAATGGATATAGTCAAGAAAGAAAAGGCCGGCCGCAATCAGGGGGTAATGCATTGTTATTCCGGCCATCTGCCCATGGCCATAGATCTGATGAAAGAAGGTTTCTATATCTCCTTTGCGGGGCCCTTAACCTATAAGAATGCCCATAAGGCGGTTGAAGTGGCTTCACGCGTCACCCTGGAGCGGATCCTCGTTGAAACCGACTGCCCTTATCTGGCCCCTGAACCGGTGCGGGGCAAACGCAATGAACCCGCCAACACCTTGCATGTGGCTGAGAAATTAGCCCAATTAAGGCAGAAGAGCCTGGCCGAAATCGCCTATCAAACCAGTCTCAACACCTCCCGCCTGTTTAACCTGGGAAATTAAGTCCGATAAAATACGGCTTAATTCGAGATTAATATTGTAAGCCGGTTCCTCCATTTCAGCATTGTTTTTGCCTTGCTTTGAATAAAATAGGGTCAACTGGAGCATACTACCCTAAGGACATTGGAATATTATGGTGCTATAACCAGTAAAAACCGCTTAAGTTGACTTTGAGTCGGGCTTTCTTTAAAATGGATTGTACCTCAAGTCCATTTCCAAGGATTAGCCAGTAATGCCTTGAAAAAGGAGGAGAACCGTCTATGAATGACAAAAAAGGCGCCCAGCTGCTGGTTGCCATTTCTGTAGCGGCGGTATTATTGGTCAGTATGTTCTTTGCCCTGCAGAAGCCGGTGGTTATCGCGGCCGATGGCAAGATCATCAAAGATCAGGTGTTTTTTAATTGCACGGTCGCGCAGCTGTTGGAGGACAATGGGATAGCAGTCGGCGAATACGACCTGATTCAGCCCGCACGGGATTCCTATGTACAGAAGAATACCAACGTCAATGTAATACGGGCCTTTAAGGTGTTTGTTATCGCTGACGGGCAGAAAAAGGAACTAATTACCCCGCCGGTGCCTATTAAAGAAGCTATTGCTGAAGCAGGGGTAACCCTGGGAGAAAAAGATCTGATTAAAACCATTGCTAGCGAGGTGACCCAGCCCAATCAGGAGATAGAGATTATCCGCGTGCAGGAACAGCAGGTGCAAGAAGAAGCGATTCTGCCTTACGGAGAGGAACGCACCGAAGACAATACGCTGGAAAAAGGCCTTAGCAAAACCCTGCGCCGGGGAGTAAATGGCAGTGTGCTTAACACCGTCTGCATTACTTACCATAATGGTCAGGAAGTAAAGCGAGAGGTTATCGACAGCCAAACCAAGGTGCCGCCGATAAACAAAATTGTGGCGGTAGGTAATATAACCTCGGTTTCTCGCGGCGGGCTGCGCTTGAATTTCAAGCAAGCTTTGTATGCCCAGGCCAGCGCTTATACCTACACCGGACGTAATACTGCTTCAGGTACGGTGCCGGCAGTGGGTACGGTTGCGGTCGATCCTTCTGTAATTCCTATAGGTTCGCGCCTGTATATTGAAGGTTATGGTTATGCAACCGCCTGGGATACGGGAGGGGCGGTTCGCGGCAACCGGATTGATTTGTTTATGGAAGACCGCGCCCAATGCATGAAATGGGGCGTGCGCAATGTCAAACTGTATGTATTGGAATAAGCTGTGACAAAAAACAGGAGGAGTAACCCTCCTTTTTTTTGCCAAATTTTACTTGAGTTAAAACCGGATGCTGACCAGAAAATAGAAATATTGATAATGGAGGTGGAAATTGCGTGAAAAAACTAATTGTGCTTTTGCTTTTGCTGGTCTTGCCGGTTGTAGCTGCCGGTTGTCAGAAGCCTGCCCAGAAGCCCGAGGCGCCCCAGCCTGAGACCTCCGGGCTTACCGCCAGTGACCGGCGGGTGATACAGGATATGCTTTCCAAACAGGCCCAACAGGTGGAAGGAGTCGAGAATGCCACCGTGGTCTTAACAGAACAGATGCAGAATGATAGCGTAACCCCCAGTCCCACCCCAGGGCAGACCCAGGTCCAGGGCTTGGTGGCCATGGTGGGGGTTTCTATAAAGGCGGGCGCCGATGCCGGCAAAGTCAAAGCGGCAGTTGCGGAGAAATTGAAAGCCGCTGACAAGCGAGTCGCGCATGTCTTGGTTACGACCGATCCCAACCTGGTTAAGAAAATCAACGATATAGCTGCCGGCCTTATTGACGGCGAGCCCTTTCAGACCATGAAGGATGATATCAATGCTATCAACCAGCAGATCAAAAAGGATAATCTCCAATCATAAAGCCACGCCGGCAGAACGGCAACAGGCCCCAATATTGAGCCGTACTGCCAGCAGTGGTGTATAATGTGTAAAAGTCCCTGCAGGGGCCTTTGGATGGGAGATAAAAGGATTGTCCAATGTAAGGCAGACGCTGAGTCAGTTCCGCCTGGCTCCGCACAGGAAATGGGGGCAGAATTTCCTCAGCGATGAAAACATAGCCCGCAAAATAGTTGAGTATTGTCGTTTGGAAAGCGATGATTACGTGGTGGAAATAGGGCCTGGACTGGGGGCCTTAACCCCCGTCCTGGCAGCCCGTTGTCAGCGGTTGCTGGCTGTTGAGATTGACCGCGGCATGGAAATGCCTCTGCGTGAGGCTTTAAAGGATACGCCTAATGCCCAGCTATTGTTTGCAGATATTCTTGGCGTGGATCTTGAATCTCATATAGCAGAAGCCTTCCAACTGGAAGAATTACCATCATTCAAGGTGTGTGGCAATATACCGTATAATATAACCAGCCCGATAATATTTTCCTTGTTGCAATCCTGCCCTCACCTTGTCCGGGCGGTTTTGATGATCCAGAAAGAGGTTGCCGAACGCCTGCTGGCCAAGCCCGGGAGTAAGGATTACGGGCTATTAACATTAAGTGTCAGATATCACTGTGACGTGGAATATTTAACTACCGTTTCAAAACATTGTTTTTATCCTCAACCAGAAGTGGAGTCGGCAGTGGTAGCCTTGACCCCAATAGCCGGAAAGAGAGTTAAGGTGGCCGATGAGGCTATGCTGTTTGAATTTATGAGGGCATGCTTTCAAAAACGCCGTAAAACCATGCTTAATAATTGCAGCGGTTTCTTTCGCCGGAATAAAGAGGAGATTGCTTTGGTGCTGGATAGAGGGGGAATATCCTGTGAGGCCAGACCGGAAAATCTATTTCTGGAGCAATATGCACAGATTGTCGATAGCTTTGCAGCGCAGGGGGTTGGAGATTAGATGTTTTTCTATAGTCCCAGCAAAGGCCGACTTGAACTTTTTGAGGTGGTAGAGGACATCCTGGCCTACATCAGAGAAGACGTCAACTATGCCTATAAGTTGATTGTAGGCAGTGATTCCCAGCCCCGGGTTGCCAATACCTGTTTTGTATCCGCAATTATTATTCATCGCCAAGGCAAAGGAGCCAGGTATTACTACAACAAAACCTATGAGATGCGGGTAAAATCCCTTCGCCAGAGAATCTTTTACGAGGCTTCGCTGAGCCTGCACTTGGCCGATCAGCTGGGACAAATGCTCAAACTCCAGGGCTGCGAGGATATGAAGGTAGAGATCCATCTAGATATCGGTACTCATGGCGAAACCAAGGAGCTGATCCGAGAGATCACCGGGATGGTGGTGGGATGTGGATTTGATGCCTGCATCAAGCCCAACGCCTGTGCTGCCAGCAAAGTGGCTGACAAGCATACCAAGCATTGAAACGGGCGTTGGTACAATTCCCATCCCTGCTAATAAATCTCAAAATATCTTGTTGACAGAAAGAGAATTTTTTAATATACTGATTGGTCAAGTATTGACAAATAATGCTTCTGGATATACAATTATTATGATAATTGAGCAAAGCAGGTGGATAGGTATGAGTTCTCCCAGGGCTATTTCTGACATTAAAAAGGATCTTGAGTCGTTTGTGGGCAGCAAAATACGGCTCAAGGCTAACCGGGGCAGAAACCGTATTATAGAGAGGGAAGGGATATTGGAATCCATTTATCCTAACATCTTTGTGGTCAAGCTGGATGAAAGGAAAATTGAAAGAAGAGTATCCTACAGTTACGCAGACGTTTTGACGGAGACGGTGGAACTGTTCGTTTATGATACCGGGGATGAAGAATTCAGAATTCCCTCGGCCAATCCATAATAGATACTTAAAAAAACTGCACCTTAAAAAACTGCACCTTTTGGGTGCAGTTTTTTTAATGGGGACATAGAAGGCAAATGCCCTCCATATAAATAGATTAAGCATAATTGACCAGGAGAAGGGAGCACTTTCAACTTGCCAAAGATTTGGTCACCGGTTATTCTGGCCCAACTAGATCCGCCGCGCAGCATAAGCGCAGAACGATACTATCACCTCAATGGCCGGTTCCTTTCGATAGAAGATCTGCGCGTTAAAGTTCAAAGCGCTGAAGCCGCCAGCCATGGCAAACATGTGGAGACCGCTATCAAGGTCAATATTCTTGCCTTGATGCAGACTATGGATGGTGAACCGGAACTACTGAACTTCAACGATCTCCTTAAGGAATGGCTCAAGGTGAGCTGTTTTGACCCGCCGATCTCGTTATCATGGGAAACCGCCATGATTGTGGAGGTGGGTAAAATAGCCTGCGAAGGCGAACTGATTGAACAATCCATAAAGGTTAAGATGCATATCGACTACAGCGTGCTGGCGGTACAGAATGAGGCAATAGAGGTCTTATCGGCTGAGGAGGCGGACCTGTCTTATCAACCGGATTCTTACTATCCCGGATGGGCTATAATGGAAACCATCAACAAGCTGGAATATGAAGTGCAGCGGCTCTCCCAGGATAACTCGGCTCTGCATCACCGTATCATGCTGTATGAAAAGAACCTCAACACTTTGAAAAATGCCCTGCGCAAAGCCGAGGGCCGGAGCCAGGACCTTATCACCGAACTGTTGCAGGCAAGGCGCTCCCGACAGATGTTGCAGGAAAAACTGGATAAAAAAGAGGCTCAGATGAAACCGCGGGCCGTGACCATGAATGAACCTGCCCCGATTCGCCCCATGCCGGAACGTTTTCACTTCAGCGAAAAGATCAGGCAGCTTTTTGCGCTGGGGTAAACAGCTATTTTTAAACTAACCTCCGAAGATGAACGCCTTCGGGGGTTTTTTGTGCCTGAAGCTGCGATAATCACACTTTGCCACCATCCTTCATAATATATCCTAGAAATTTGCTAACACAGATTTCTCAAGGCTAGAGAATAAACAAGAAAAATCAAGGAGGGAAAGTATCGTGGCTGAACTGAAATGTGAATATCCTGAAGGTTGTATGTTGGATTTATGGGCGCAGGTGATCAAAGCCAAGTTCTGCGAAAAACAGGTCAAGGTTTTAGACACCATCTTCTGTGTTCCTGATGAACAGGTCGGCGGTAAGATTCGTGCGGTTGAGGATATTAAAGTTAAGGTTATTCAAGCTTATGAAGACCTGAGCTGCTACAATAAGGTGAAAATCTTCATCGAATTCGAGGTTATTCTCTTTGTTATTGTGGGTACCGAATACCAGATTATCACGGTTACCGATTGCTACAGCCAGGTTATCGAACTGGATGAATTCGATCCCCCGCTGAGTGTTGAAGAATTCCGTGAAGAAGTCGACCAGTCCGAGATTTGCGTGAAGAACTGGAGCTTCGACTACGAGATACTGGGCAACAGCGAAGATCCTGGCAACCCGGCTAATTTGCCCCAACCGATTAACGGCACCGCTATCTGCCTGAGGGTTTATGTGGACATCATCGATAAACTGGGCAAAATGCACAACGTGATAGTTTACGGAGAGATTGAACCCGACGATTGCGGTTGCAAATAGTCGCATGTCAATGCTCGGCCTGAGGCCGGGCATTTGTTTTTCGGAGGGATAAATGGCCATCACAAAAAGAATCGACCGTCCCATCAAAAATGCCATGCGGGCCAGGTTGGAGCATATTCTGCAGCACTACCGGGAGATAGCCGTTTCTATCGATAAATTCCGTGTTCAGACCGCCAACGAAGAGTATGTTCGGTTTTGGGATCAGCTGCAGCATGACAATGACGAACTGATGAGGAACATATCCAGGTATATGGTGATGCGCTGCAATCGCTGAATTTAATTACCTAAGCAGGTTCTGCTTATATAACGATCAGTTGGAATACTTCAGGCGGCACCGCGTCTGGCCTGGCAAATATCGAGTCTGGGGGATTGGATTATGAAAAAGCTGGGATTGGCTCTGGGCGGAGGAGGTTTAAAGGGCTTAGCCCACATCGGGGTTTTGCAGGCTTTAGAACACCACGGCGTCAGGCCTGAATTGGTTTCCGGCACCAGCGCCGGAAGTATCATAGCGGCTTTATACGCTTGTGGCCTGAACGCTGACGAGATGGCGGATATGGTGAAGCAGCTGCAACCGGAGGACTATCTGGACTATAATATCCGCGGTTTAATCATGTATGCCATCGGGCTGCTATTGCCAGAAAAACATTGGCCTCTGCAAGGGATGATAAAAGGCCGCCGTCTGGAAAAGCTGGTCTTTAAGTGGACCTCGGGCAAGAGTCTCAGCCAGATTAAGATGCCTATCGCCATTATTTCCTGTGATATCAACAGCGGCCTGGAGGCAGTATTCTGTAATCGCGATATACCCAACGGCCAACGCAAGGTGCGTTTGCTGCGACAGGCGCTGCTGAGTGAAGCGGTGCGGTGCAGCACCGCCATCCCAGCTACCTTCGAACCGCGCCGCTTCGGCAAGTTGCTCATGGTGGACGGCGGCCTGCGCAGCATGGTGCCGGTATGGGTACAAATCGCCATGGGGGCGGAATACGTTCTGGCCATTGATCTCGGTCAGGATCAATATTACAGTGATATTTCCGGAATACCCTCACTAATTTCCCGCAGTCTGGAGATATTGACCTATGAGACTTCGGCCATGGATGAGCAGCTCTACGCCAACATGGTAATTTTCCCCGCTCTCGGCAATATCGGATTAGGGGATATAGAAAAGGCTGATTGGATCATCGCTCAGGGCAGGCAAGCCATGGAAAGCCACATGGCAGAGCTGCTGAATGCTTTGCATGCCTGAATCGGTAACATAACCGCTTTAGACAACATATAATATTCACAAAGTCGTAAAGGCGATTACCCTATCGCCCGTTCCAATCAACCTAGCTGAAGCGGGGAGGAGGTTTTAAATGGCAACTGATAAGTTCGAGCATGCCACTTTTTACTTGACCAGGAATCAAGTTAACGATATCAAGGAATTGGCTAGAAAAAACCAGATTTCTCGAAGCGCCCTGGTGCGCATGATCATTCGCGAATATCTATCCCGAAACCAGGAAGGGCAGGACCGATCCTCCTGATGAGAGAAATTCATGGTTAGGGTAAGAATTTTGATTCGATTTAAGACAGCTTTAAGCTGTCTTTTTGTATGCCTTTATAATCCATAAAGATAAAAACTTGCCCGGTATAAAACGCTTATATAAATGGAATTTTATATGATGCATGAATAAATAAAAGCTCTCAAATATTATCGGGTTTATCCCCGGATACGGGTTTATATGCGGCCATTTGGGAGATACTTCATTCAGAAGGGAGGTTTGTAAGGTGAAAAAGGCTTTATTGGCAACGTTCAGTATCATATTGTTATTCACCCTGGGATACGTTTATGAGGATATCCGCGGTACATCACTGAGTGAGGATGTGCTCCGCTTGCATGTTATTGCTAATAGTGACGATCCCAGTGATCAGCAGCTCAAGCTCTTGGTCAAGGATCAGACAGTGGCTCAAATGCGAGCGGTTCTGGCCGGCGTCTCAAGCGCGGAACAGGCGCGGGAAATTGCTATAAGAGAAATACCGGCCATCAGGCAGTGCGCTGAACAGACTATCGCCGCTCAGGGTTATGATTATAAGGTCGATGTAGAAGTCGGACCGCATGACTTCCCCACCAAGAGCTACGGCAACCTGGTGTTTCCGGCCGGTGAATATGAAGCGGTAAGGGTCATCATCGGAGAAGGGCAGGGTAAAAACTGGTGGTGCGTATTATTCCCGCCCTTATGCATGGTTTCTTCCTCAGACCAGGGGCTCAGTTTAGACAGTCCCCAAAAGGCGGAAGTTAGTTTGAAATGCCTTAAATTCCTGCCCAAAGGCATGAGGGTTACGCTTACAGGAAAAGACCTTAAAGGCTAAATGCAAAAAGCAATACTACTCTACCCCCCTAAACTGTAGGGAACGGCCTGGTCGTTCCCTTTTCCTTTGGGAGGTTATATAATGTAAAAAAAATGGGGGATAATATGGAAACCATTACAGTTGAAGCCCCTGCTAAAGTGAATTTGACTCTGGATGTAAAATATAAGCGCGGCGACGGATACCATGAACTGGAATCGGTGATGCATCAAATCGGACTGATTGACCGCGTTGTGATTCGCCCCGAGCCGACAGGTGCTATCAGGGTGCGTTCCAATAATCCGGCCTTGCCGGATGACCAGACTAATCTGGCCTATCAGGCGGCGCAGCTTTTTCTGAGCGAATATAAATGCGGGGCAGGGGTGGATATCAGCATTGAGAAGAACATACCCTTAGGTGCCGGGCTGGCCGGGGGCAGCTCTGACGCTGCGGCGGTTCTATGGGGCATGAACCTGTTGTTCAATTATAAGCGGGGGCCAGAAGAACTGAGTGCGACAGCTTCCCGATTGGGCTCTGACGTGCCCTTCTGCCTCTCAGGCAAGGTTTCACATCCTTCTCCTGGCGGAATTATAGCCGGCTGCGGCGCCACTGCTCTGGCCCGCGGACGCGGAGAGGTTTTAGAATTGCTGCCGGAATGCAGACTGCCGTGGATCCTGCTGGTCAAGCCGGATTTTCAGGTCTCCACCCGCGAGGTTTACCAAAACCTGAAACTTGACGAGGTAACAGTCAGGCCGGACACCCGAGCTTTTCTTGCAGCCTGGCAAGATTGTGATATGATGAATATAGCCAAAAAATTGGTCAATGTCTTGGAATCGATAAGTACAAAGATGTATCCGCAGATAGCTGCCATTAAAGCCGGGATGATCAGGTATGGTGCTCTTAACGCATTGATGTCCGGCAGCGGACCGACCGTTTTCGGAATATTTGCGGAGCGCACTGCGGCTCAGCGGGCCCGGGAAAAATTCTCCCATGACTACCGAGAGGTATTTTTGGTATCATCTTATGGTGGAGGTGAGGCAAATGCAGGAACGGAGATTATTGCCGGTTAACCTGGACTCCTACAAACCACTCCGGGAACTGGTGCTGGAGGCTATCAGGGAAGCCATTATCAATGGCAGCCTCAAACCCCGGGAACGGCTAATGGAGATACAAATGGCTGAAGAACTCGGAGTATCAAGAACTCCCATCCGGGAAGCCTTGCGAAAATTGGAATTGGAAGGCTTCATTGTGATGGTGCCGCGCAAGGGGGCTTATGTGGCTGATATATCCACCAAAGATATAGCCGATGTATTTGAAATAAGGGCTTCATTGGAGGGGCTGGCGGCCGCTCTGGCTGCGGAACGGGCCACTGAGGAAGAATTGGAGTTTATGGAACGCTGTCTGGTGATTAAAGCCGAGGCCATAGCCAATGCGGATTTTGACAAGCTGGTGGACATCGACACCAAATTCCATGAAGCTATTTATAAAGCCAGCCGCAATGAAAGACTGGTCAGTATAGTCAACAACCTGCGCGAGCAGATACAACGTTTGCGCACCACCTCCCTTTCCGTTCCGGGCCGTATGTATCAATCTCTGAAAGAGCACCGCGCCATCGTAGAAGCCATACAATCCCGGGATGTCAGTCTGGCCAGGCAGGTTTCCCAGGATCATATTGAAAATGCCGAGAATGTTATGATGGAATCTATTAAACGGGACGGATTGCCCAGATAGCGAGGAACTGTGATGCAATATGATGCTATCATTCTGGCTGGGGGACAGAGTGCCTCGGAGTTGAAAAAGATAGCGCCCTATGACAATGAAGCTTTGATCATTATCGGCCACAGCCCGATGATAAGCTATGTATATCAAGCCCTGCGTGCCTCGCAAAACATCGGTCGCATAGTTGTCAGCGGTCCTGAAAAGGAGTTGCGGGTAATACTGCCGCAAGACCCCGACTTGATGTTTGTCGAAGGCGGAGACAACGCTATGGCTAGCTTTGCCAACGCGGTTGAGATGCTTAAGGAACAACAGATGAGCGAGAGCCTGCTTATATTGCCTACCGATATCCCTTTTATCACTACCGCCGCCATTGATGATTTCATCGCTCAATCTGAGCAATATCAGGCTGATTTCTTTTATCCGGTAACCAGTAAAGATGTCAATGAGCTGAAGTTTCCGGGCGTATCCCGTACTTATGTCAAGCTGCAAGAAGGCACCTTTACCGGGGGCAACCTGTTTATCATTCGCAGCCGGGTTATCAACCAGGTTATGTACATGGCCCAGGAGCTGGTCAAACGGCGCAAAAGTCCCCTCGCCATGGCGCGTCTATTCGGAATGGGGTTGGCCTTGCGGTATATTTTTAAGCGTCTGTCTATCCCAGCAGCTGAGAAGCGCTTCGCAGAAGTTATGGGCATCACCGGCAAGGCATTGATTTCAGGGTATGCCGAGGTGGGCGTGGATGTGGACAAACCGAGCGATTTGCAGCTGGCCCAGACGTACCTGACCAAAACGGTCTAGATGTATGAGCTTTTAGAGCCTGGCAGGATTGTAGGGCTTGCCGGGGTTTTTATATTTTTACCCGCACCGAGGATATTTCGATGCGGGTATAGAAATTTATTAAATAAACTCAATGCTTACCCATTATTCGGCAGTGGATTTATGAACCTTTAGGAAAGCGTACTAAGAAAATCACAAAGCAGTTCAAGGGGAGCGATCAACATTGTCTAACAGTGCAGTTATATTAGCCGCCGGAAAGGGCGTGCGGATGCGTTCCGCTTATCCCAAGGCGGTTCACAAGGTGGCCGGCCTGCCCATGATAAAACATGTCGTTCAGACCGTCCTGGAAGCCGGCATCGAGGATATAGTGGTAGTGGTAGGTCATGGCCGGGAATATGTACAACAAGCCTTGGCCGGTGTTAAGGTTGATTTTGCAGTTCAGGAACAGCAACTGGGGACCGGTCACGCATTAAGACAGGCCGAAGCCAGGGTAAGCCGGGCAGATACGGTTTTAGTCCTTCCCGGGGACATCCCGCTGATCCAGAGTGATACTCTGGCACATCTGCTCAAGCACCACCAGGAAAGCCAAGCTGCAGCTACGGTTCTCTCCGCTCTGGTCACTGCACCCTTTGGTTACGGGCGCATCATCAGGAACCCGGATCAGTCGCTGCGGAGAATAGTGGAAGAAAAGGACGCCAGTCCGGAGCAGAGGCTGATTGGCGAGATCAATTCCGGGGTGTATTGCTTTCAGAGCAGGCAAGTATTCCCCCGTTTGGCGGGGTTGACCACCAGCAATGTCCAGGGTGAGTATTACCTGACTGATGTGGTGACCATGCTGATAAACGATGGCTATACGGTAGGGGTGGTGGTCTGCGAGGACAGCAGCGATGTTCTGGGCGTCAACGACCGGGTGCAGATGGCTCACTGTGAGGCAGTATTGCGCCAACGCAAGAATATCTCCCTGATGCAGTCCGGGGTAACCATGATTGCGCCCGAGACTGTATTCATCGATAAAGATGTGATTATAGGCGAAGATACCATAATCCGGCCCAATACTGTCATCGAAGGGCATACCGTGATAGGAGCGGATTGTGACATAGGCCCCTCTACCCGCATTACCAACTCGGTCATCGGACGCAAGGTGATAATTGAATCTGCCCGGATCATTGACTCCCAGGTGGGCGACCAGTCCGCTATAGGCCCGTTTGCCTATCTGCGCCCTGGCACCAGACTGGGTAAAGGGGTTAAGGTGGGAGATTTTGTGGAAGTCAAGAATTCCACGGTGGGTGAAGGCAGCAAGATCCCGCACTTGAGTTATGTAGGTGATGCCCAGGTAGGCCGGGGTGTGAACATAGGCGCAGGAACTATAACCTGCAATTATGACGGGGCCAATAAGTATCCTACTTTCCTGGAGGATGGGGTTTTCATCGGCAGCAATACCAATCTGGTGGCCCCGGTCAGAATCGGTAGAAATGCAGTAACCGGAGCCGGTTCAACTATTACCCGGGATGTTCCGGAAGAGAACCTGGCGGTGGAACGTGCCCAGCAGAAGAACATTAAAGGATGGTCCAGGAAAACTAAACAGGATCAGGAGGTAACAGATCAATGAAAGTTTCCCGGTGGCGAATGAAACTGTTCACTGGCAATGCCAACCCCGCGCTGGCGCAGGCTATCGCCAAATACCTTGGGATCCCCGTAGGGGATGCCAAAGTGACAAGATTCTGCGATGGTGAAATCGGATGCGAAATTTCTGAGAGTGTTCGCGGGGTGGATGTTTTCGTGGTCCAGCCTACCTGTTCACCGGTAAACGACAACCTGATGGAACTTTTGATCATGATCGACGCTTTTCGCCGGGCATCAGCGTCTCGCATCAACGCGGTAATACCATACTATGGCTACGCCCGTCAGGATCGTAAGAGCCGGGCTCGCGACCCCATCACCGCCAAACTGGTCTCTAACCTGATTGTGGAAGCGGGCGCTCAGCGGGTGGTGGCGGTTGATCTACACGCCAACCAGATTCAAGGTTTTTTTGATATCCCGGTGGATCATCTCCCCGGGGTTCCCACCATAGCCGAATATTTGAAACGAAAGCAGTTTGGTAATCAGGCCGTGGTAGTATCTCCGGATGTGGGCGGAGTTACCCGTGCGCGCGATCTAGCCGCCAAACTAGGGGCGCCGCTGGCCATTGTGGATAAACGCCGCCCTGCTCCCAATCAACTCGAAATTATGAATGTGATCGGCGAGGTCAGCGGCAAGCACGTTATAATCGTCGATGATATAATAGACACCGCCGGTACCATATGCGAAGCCGCCCGGGCTATGATTGAAAAGGGCGCCCGAGAGGTATATTGCTGCTGCACCCACCCGGTTTTCTCCGGACCGGCCATCGAACGCCTGGCTGCGGCGCCGTTTAAAGAAATCGTGGTCACCAACACCATTCCCCTGGCACAGGGCAAGCTGTTGCCAAACATGACGGTGCTATCGATAGCTCCCCTGGTTGGAGAGGCGATTTTAAGAATTCACGAGGACCTGTCAGTCAGTAAACTATTTGAGGCCTAGCTATATCGTACCAAGACTCCGGCCTGGTGCCGGAGTCTTGTGCTGCCTAAAACAAGCTGTAAATAAGCTATAATAGATTAACAGGTTATTGAACGCGGGGTAATTTAAGTCATGAAGTTGATTGTAGGCCTGGGTAATCCGGGTAA
>DHGD01000028.1:1000-8227 GCA_002402575.1 Syntrophomonas sp. UBA4807 | reverse complement strand
CTCAGCGGCAAAGCGGTTCAGCCCATGATACGCTTTTATAAAATTGCCTTGGAGGATTTGCTGGTCATATATGATGACATGGATTTGCCTGTAGCGGATCTGCGCATCCGCGCCACGGGCGGCAGCGGCGGACATAAAGGTGTGGCCTCAATTGCACAAATGCTGGGCAGCCAGGACTTTGCGCGGATTCGCATCGGTATTGGCCGCCCGCCGCATGGCGCAATCGATTGGGTTCTGTCTGCTCCCTTGGGCGAGGACCGGGCGGAGCTGGACAGCGCGGTTGAACGGGCCGCTGATGCTGCGCAGTCATGGGTTGTTGAAGGCCTGGTCAAAACCATGAACCAATTCAACTAGCACGGTATAAACACCGCTCCCACCAGGGGACAATATCATAAAGAACATTTAGGGGGAGCGGGCAGCATGAAAATCTACCATACCTGTGAGTGTTGCGGTCGTATCCACAAGACATCTGAAATTGAGGGGCAGGCCGGAGTGGCGGAACTGCGGGATCTCTGCCAGGAGTGTGCCGAGGAGATTGGCGCACTGCAGAACCAAAACAGCGGGCCGCATTTTTACAACTGAACCATAATGTTGAAGCAGAGGTTCTTGAGGCTGGCAATTTCAAATATGATATCAGTAGAATGAGCGAATTGAAGTGGAGGCTATATGCGGCGTCCACCTTTATGTATGGGGGAACGGAGATTGGATGACAGGTTGATAATGGAGGTTTGCCAGCACCTGCAAGCTGGGGAAAACTCGGTATTAAGCGGACTGAGCGGGAGCGGCAAGGCTTTCTTTCTGCAGCAGCTGGCCAAACGGGCGGCGGGGAAACTGATATGCCTGGTGCCAGGGGAGGAAAAAGCCTATGATCTAAGCCGGCAGCTTCATCTTTCCGCCCAAGATGAGCATATACATATGTTTCTGGGACGGGACTTTGTGTTCCTCAAGGAAAATTATTCTCAGGTAGAGGGCAGCCGGGTTTCCACTTTGGAGGAGTGCCTTAACCACCCGCGCCGCAGAGGCTTTATTATCTGCACCCCGGCGGCCTTCCTGCATTATATGATGTCGCCTGGGCAGATGACGGCCACCACCATGAGAATAGATCAAGGGCAGGAATACCCCCGGGATCGTTTACTGAGCGGGCTTATCGAAGGTGGCTACCGGCGGGTGACAGCCGTAGGACAGCCCGGCGACTTCACCGTCAAAGGGGGCATTGTAGATATTTATCCGCTGGGAGCGGTCAATCCATACCGGCTGGAATATTTCGGGGACAGGGTGGAATCGATTCGCCGTTTCAGCACTGACAGCCAGCGCTCCGCCAGCCATGAGAAACAGATTATAATACCCCCCGCTGATGAATTGAGCGGCTCTATGGAGGCCACCTTGTTTGATTATCTACCCGAACAGACAGTGATTTTTGCCGATGACTCGCGGGAGTTTATGAAGGCCTATCAAAAAAACCTGCGCGGATACCGTGAAACTATCAAGGAAGCCTATAAACAGACCAAAGCGATTCGCACTTTGCCGCTCTTGGGCGCAGACGCCCTGCAGGGATTGTTGGCGGACCGGGCGGTGGTCTATCATTCCTTTTTCCCCGGCAATATCCCGCAGGTTAAAACCGCTATGCTGCACCATTTCTCCCAACAGGACATGGAGCCTTTTTATGGGGATGAAGCCAAATTGCTCTCTCGTCTGCGTGAATGGCAGCATAAAGGCTTCGAGGTTAAAATTGCGGTCAGATCACGCAGCTCCAGGGAGAGATTTCGAGCCCTTATTCAGGATAATCAGCTGGCCGCTGATTTCATTGACAGTCATTGGGAGAAGGGATTCATAAGTACTGATTTTAAGTTGGTGCTTATAACCGAGCAGGATATCTGGGGGCGGGTGAAAACCCGCAAGGTCTCCCGTAAAACTCAGGAAAACCGGGAACGGATTCTCCTGGAAGAATTGTCCGCGGGGGACTACATAGTCCACGAGCATTATGGTATCGGGATATTCAGGGGCATCACCCAGGTGGAGCAACACGGCGTAACCAGGGAATACATTTTACTGCAATACGCGGGCACAGACCGGCTTTATCTGCCGGTGGAGAAGCTGGATGTATTGTACAAATACACCGCGCCTGAGGATAAACATCCCCGGCTGAGCAAGCTGGGGGGTGTGGAATGGGAACGCACCAAGGCCAAGATAGCACAGTCCATTCAGGAAATGGCTGAAAAACTGCTGGCCTTGTATGCCAGCCGCCAGGCCAGTGAAGGTTATGCCTTTTCCCAGGATACTCCCTGGCAAAAGCAGTTCGAGGATGATTTCGCCTACCAGGAGACCCCCGACCAGCTCAGGGCCATACAGGAAGTCAAACGTGACATGGAGAGACCCCGACCGATGGATCGCTTGATCTGCGGTGATGTGGGCTACGGAAAAACCGAGGTGGCCATGCGGGCCGCCTTCAAGGCGGTGATGGATGGCAAGCAGGTGGCGGTTTTGGTTCCCACTACCGTATTGGCAGAGCAGCACTATAACACCTTTATCGAGCGCTTTAGCGGCTTTCCGGCTGAGATTGAAGTATTGAGCCGGTTTAAGTCCCCGTCCGAGCAGAGGCGCATCATAACCGACATCAAGAAGGGCCTGGTGGACATCGTCATAGGGACCCACCGTCTGCTCTCCAAGGACATCAGCTACAAGGATTTGGGTTTGCTGATTATTGATGAAGAGCACCGTTTTGGGGTGGCACAGAAAGAAAAAATCAAGCTGTTCAAAGAAATGGTGGATGTATTAAGCTTGTCGGCCACGCCCATACCGCGCAGCCTGCATATGTCCCTGACCGGACTGCGTGACCTCAGCATCATAGAGACGCCGCCGCCAGGACGTTATCCTATAACCACCTATGTTATGGAGTACCGTGACGACATCATCCGTGAAGCTGTCAAGAGCGAACTGGAACGTAACGGGCAGGTGTTTTTCGTACACAACCGTATCGAGGGTATATACCGGGTGCAGCAGCGCCTGCAGGAGATGCTCCCCGAGGTGCGCATAGCGGTAGGCCATGGGCGCATGAATGAGGCTGATCTGTCAGCGGTCATGGATGCGTTTGTGAAAGGTCAGTATCAGGTCCTGTTGTGCACTACCATAATTGAATCAGGCCTGGATATGCCCAATGTCAACACAATCATAGTTGATAATGCTGATAAAATGGGGTTGGCACAACTTTACCAGCTCCGCGGCCGGGTAGGCCGATCCAACCGCATCGCGTTTGCATACCTGACTTATCATCCCGAGCAGGTACTTAATGAAAACGCGCAGAAACGCCTTAACGCTATCCGCGAGTTCAATGAACTGGGTGCGGGCATGAAAATAGCCTTACGCGACCTAGAGATAAGGGGGGCCGGGAATATCCTGGGACCGGAGCAGCATGGCTATATTCAGGCGGTGGGCTTTGATATGTACTGCCGTTTGCTGGAACAGGAAACCTCACGCCTGCGCGGTAAACCTCTGACGCAGCGCAGCGCCCCCATGGTAGATGTGGATATCGATTATTATATCCCCGATGCCTACATTCCCGATCCTGGGGTTAAAATCAGGATATACCGGCGTTTACTGCTTTCTAACAGCGAGGATGATATTGCTGAGATCAGGGCCGAGATGGAGGATCGCTTCGGAAAATTGCCGCGGCCGGTGGAGAACTTCCTGCAAATCACCCTCCTGCGGTTGATGGCCCGGGACAAAGAGATAAAGCTGCTGCGCCGCAACGGCAAACAAATCGAGATTCAACTGGAAAAAGCCCTGCCTGCTAACGTGCAGCAAACTTTGGGGGGATATCAGATCCGCAAATTAAACTCCCATACGATTGCGGTGAGACCGGAAGGAGATGCCCTGCAGACCTTGCAGCGGGTGCTGCAGATGATCTAAAGAGTACCCGGATGCTTGCCAATGTTCAATGCCCTCCTGATTTAGAAGGGCATTTGCAATACGGGACGTTGCCTTATATAGCCTGGCCAAGAGCTCGGCCCGATTATCCAATTTGCCGGATTAAAAGCCTGTAGTGTTAATACTAAATCGAGTTGCCGATGGGCCCCCTTTTTTCTTGTATGGCTATATAAGGGCCGAGTTCTTATAGCTGGGATACGATAACGGCCGCTATGGCAAGAAGCGGCCGTTATTGATGGGGCACAATAAAATCATATTTTGCACAAAGTCTTCAATAAAAAATATTTCTAAATGAGACTTTTGCATATTGATTAGCCTAGAAATTCAGACTTTTCGAGGGCGGAAAAATGACTTCACCCCCTATTTTGCCGAATAAGTAAGTGACACAAACAAACCATCCGCAGGAGGAGAAGTCACTTATGAATATTCGTCAAATATACGCATTTTCCTTTGAGGACGCAATAAATTTAATTAAAACAATGCGCATTTTTTAATTCATGGGTGGCTCCGGCTGAGGATCCAGCTTATTGCCTTGATACCTGATTATTACCTGGTTGTTTTGGCCCACCCATTCGACTTCGCAGCCCAGGTTCTCAGCAATGAAGCGCAAAGGCATCATGGTGCGGCCGTTGATAATCATAGGCATCACCGCCGCGTTGTCCGGGTCGATGGCAATGCTCTGGCCGTTGATTTTAGCCAGGTTTTTGCCAATCCACAGTTCGATCGATTTGTCGCCCTGGCTGATTAAAACCTTCTTTTCGGTGTCAAACCATTCGATGTTGGCTCCGATGGCTTCGGTTACAAAGCGGATGGGCAGCAGAGTGCGCTCCTCTTTGATAATGGGGCTGACATCCATAACGGAGGCAGCACCATTGATATTATAGTTGCTTTTGCCGATGAAGAAATCCATGGTGAGCTGGCTGCCGAGACTGCCTCCAGAACTGGTGTTGGGAGCATAGAGCGCCGTGTTGGAGGGTTGGGAATTGAGGAACATTTTATAGGCTCTTACCCGGTAACTGTAAGATTGACTGGTATTGAGACCAGTTTCAGTCACCGTGGTTTTATCAGCGCCGACCGTGGAGCTCATGGCCCAGTCTGCAGCCCCGGATTTTCTTTCCACGATGTAGCCGTCGATATTGGAAGGGCTTGCCTGCCAGGATAGTTTGACCGCTTTGGGATTACTGGGGATGGTTTGCGCTGTCAAACCAGTGGGGGCGGCAGGAATCAACTGGGCGTAATTGATATTCGGCATAACCGCAAACTTCTTCAGTAATCCCACCGCTTCGTTGGAATAGGCGGAGTCAAAACTGCCCTTGGCTTTTACCCGGTAATAGTAAGTGATGTCGGGCTGGGCACTGCTATCAGAATATTTGGTGATGTTGGGGCCGACCTCTGCGATTTTAGCAAAGCTGCCGCCGGAGCCTTTTCTTTCAATGACGAAACCGCTTTCATTGCTGGAATTATCCTTCCAGGTCAGATCCAGGCGAGAAAACAGGTACGGGGTTGCCGTCAGTCCGGTAGGGGCAGCTGGGAAGACCTTCAAAATATTCATGCCGGGTTCGATGCCCGGCTGCAGAATGCCCGATCCGGCGATGCTGAAAGCGGAGTCGCTGGTATCATTGGCATAGGCCCAGGAGTCGGTTTCATTGTCATAATACAACCAGCGGGCTTGAATTAGCACATTAGAACTATTTTTATTCGGAACGTTCCACATATAGCTTCCGTTGTTGGGCAGATTTTCCTTGATCATGATCCATCCATTGGCGGCTGGACCGTCAACAGCATAGTAGAGGTTCATTTCTCCGTCGGGCAGGGTAGAGGTCCATTTGATCTCTTGAGTATTACCGGCTTTCAGAGCTTCTCCGCCATTGGGAGCAGCGACTTTGATCTTCTGCAGTACTGCTGCCGAATCCCAGGCGCGGAAGACGACACCTTCGTAATTGTAACCGGGGATATTGGCCGCGGCCACCTGATAAAAATGATGCCGGTCCATGTCAGACGAACTTACGAACGGTTCACCACTAAACCATCCCCAGCCGTCGGAATGGTCTGATTCCGGGTGGTACCAGCGGTTGATATTGACGTCGCCCGAAGAGGTGTCCGTGCTGGGTATGACATAGCCTTCTATGCCGATGCAGGAGAAGCCGTACTTGGATACGACTGCATCCCGCTCGGCGGAACTGGTGGCGTAGTATATGTCATTGAATAGCATGCATTTATACAAGGGAATCGTACCAGGTAGCGGCACCGGGGATATGTAGCAGGCAACACCTTCGTCAGAGAAACCTGAGGCCAGCCAGCTGCTGCGTTCCTCATCATTGCTGGTGTACCAGTGCACTTTCCCGTTCCAGCAGCGGTACAGGGGAATGGCTTTTATGCTGATGGTTTCGGTAATTACCGGCAATACCGGAATTTTAACGAGGTCGCTGGAAGGACTCAGACTGACGGCAGGCAGCCTGATGCTGGGGCTATCCAAAGCTTTCGCAGTTCCGGGAACAATTGAGATCATGGTCAGCGTCATCAGGCAGATCATAAGGACACATAGTTCTCTCCGTTTCATATTTCACTCTCCTTGCAATTTAATTTTGGTAGGTCATATACATCTCAATCATAGCACCTTTTGCCATATCAAGGTACTTTTCGAAATCAAGGTAGTTTATCGAAACCGATCAGAGGAGGGAAGCCACGCAGCTAGGAATCACGGGAGATTTTCTAAGCGAAGATCAACAGGCTTGGCTCCCGGGCTTAAATGCAAATGGTTGTTACAATGTGCCGGGTGGAGCAAAAAGAGCGCCGCCTGGGTTTTTATGTCTGGTTATTAACCCCCCGGCTGGTAGTAATCGTCACCGGGTTTTCAGGATTAAGCGGCCGATAGTCTCCGGCCATGGACCCTCCACCCGGCATACCGTGATGGCGCCGCAGTTGTATGCTGCCAGGACTCCCGCATGTTACTGGTGCAAAGACATTCTGCGGGTAATTAAACCTCCCGAGCAAAAGGGGGAGAATGATTCGATTCTCCCCGCAACCAGCAACCGCTTTATTCAATGTAAGCAGAGCTTGTTATCTCTGCGGCGGTTCCCAGCTCTTGGCGGTGGCCTGCGATATACGGTCAATCACAATCGCCAAGACCACAATGGCCCATCCGGCTTCAAAGCCTTTTCCTGCCGCAACGCGATTGGTGGCCTTGAGCACTTCTTCGCCCAGACCGCCGGCTCCTATCATACTGGCGATTACCACCATGGATAAAGCCAGCATAGTGGTTTGATTGATTCCCGCCATTATATTTGGCATGGCCAGGGGCAG
>DHGD01000028.1:0-982 GCA_002402575.1 Syntrophomonas sp. UBA4807 | reverse complement strand
TTGGACACCTGGCGGATGCCCAGGTTGGTAAGCCTCACTACCGGAGGCAGGGCATAGATCACCGTGGCGAAGACCGCTGGTACTTTGCCCAACCCGAACAGCATCAGAGCCGGAATAAGATAGACCAGGCTGGGCATGGTCTGCATGGCATCCAGCAACGGGGTTATTAAGCCATTGAAGCGTTCAGAGCTTGACATGGCAATGCCCACCGGGATGCCGACCAGCAATGAAATCAACACCGCCACGACCACAATGCCCAGTGTTTCCATAGCCACTTCCCACAGCCCGAACATTCCGATGCTAAAAATAAGCACTCCAGGCAAGACGGTTTTATAGAAACTTTTAGTGAGGCGCCAGGAGATGGCAGTGACTATGATAATCCAACCCCACCAGGGCACCCATTTTAAAATGTGCTCAATTTCCAGCAGCATGCTCAACACTATGCTGGATACAGCATCAAAGAAAGGCCCCCAGGATTTCACCATCCATTTTACCGAACTGTCAATGTAAGGCGCTAAATTATATTGCCATGATTCAGGAAACACAGTTTTCACCTCCCCGTGGGTACAGGCACGGGAATCGCCGCCACGCCGGGCCGCGGCGGCCTGACAGTGCGCTTATGGCGGGGAAACACCTGATTGCTTCCGCCCGGCAAAAGCGAATTGGCATCTTGCACGAAACGCTCCACATATTCGTCAGCGGGATTGCTCATCACTTCGGCTGGAGTACCTTGCTGCAAGAATTCCCCGTTCCTCATTACCGCCATAGTGTCTCCCAGGCGAGCCGCCTCGCTAAGGTCATGGGTTACGAATACAATAGTGCGGTTGAGCTGCTTTTGCAGATTGATAAGAGTATCCTGCATCTCCCGGCGGATTAAGGGGTCCAGCCCGCTGAAAGGCTCATCCATCAAGAGCAGATCGCTGTCTTGAACCAAGGCCCGGGCGATGCCGACCCTCTGCCGCATGCCGCCTGATAGCTGTGC
>DHGD01000144.1 GCA_002402575.1 Syntrophomonas sp. UBA4807 | reverse complement strand
CCCCGCTCAGGGCCTGTTCCAGGGCCTCCAGGGCGCTCTGCGGCGCTCCGCTGGAGGTGACGGTCACTCCGTCATCAAACCAGGTCTGGCTGATGCCTTCTATCCTCACGGCAACGCTTAAACTGTCATCCCCGACAGTGGGAATGGCAAACCATGCAGTCAATAAAACTGCGGCCAGTGCCAATAAAACTACGGCTCGTTTTCGCATTCTACTATTCCTCCTCTTCCCCTGGAGCCTTTGCGATGATCGATATGAAAAGATTAATCTTATTGCGGTGAGTTGTGGCGAGCGTTGCTGGAGGAGATCGATCATGATGTAGATTTATTTAAGATGTTATGTATCTAGAGTTGCACAATAAAAGCCTCAACTTCTGCTGTGAAAAGTTGAGGCATCATAACCGACACGCACCCATCCCCCTTTCCTTGCGAAGGTTGATTATGCAGTACATCGGGCAGGTCTCCTGACTCGCAGTAGTGCATCTTCCCCCCTTCCCAGGTCTTATTGACCCAGTGGTATTCGGGGAAGCATACCTGCTTACAGTGGCGCGACCGTTCAGGCTTCTCACCTGATTCCCTATTATCCTCTTGCCGAGGCACCCGGTGCACACAGATATTAAGTTCTTCTTGTCAGTATATAGCAAGTAAACCTAATAAAGCAAACAATAATTTGGAATACATATCTTCCCCACACCAGGTGATTAGCTTCCCGCTTGACAAACAGCGCTACAATGGATTGCAGAAGCAGTCAAAAAAATAATTGTCGCCGTTTTGTCTGTCGATCAATGCTGGCGAGAGGAGCCTGATATTATGGAACCCCGGCAATGCACGCCTTTTGGTATTTTTTCCTGGTTTGGATGGGTCCTGCCCCTGCCTGAAAGGCTGGATTTGATTAGAAAAGCCGGGTTTGCCTCTACCTCACTGTGGTGGGAGGATGAAATCGGCTTTCCGGCCATAGGCAAGGTAGCCATGGCAGACCTGGTGCGAGCGTCGGGTTTGCATCTGGAAAATGTGCATGTTCCTTATGATCGCGTTGACGACCTCTGGTCTGAAAGCAACTCCTGCCGAAATGGTATCGTCAATCAATACCTGTTATGGATTGATGAATTCGTCCATTACAACATCCCCATAATGGTGATGCATATCATGGACCATTTTTATCCCCCGCTGCCCAATGAGCGTGGTCTGGAGAGCATTCGGCGCATTGTTGCAGCCGCACAACAGGCCGGGATTATGATAGCCATTGAGAATACTGGCGATATTGGCCTGATTGATTACGTTTTGGCGCATATAGAATCGAAACATCTGGGCTTCTGTTATGACAGCTCCCATGATTGGCTGTACAGTACTGATAAAGGAATGATTCTGAACAAATGGGGCCACCGGCTTTTAAGCACCCATCTGGCGGATAATGACGGTGAACTGGATCGCCACTGGCTGCCGGGCGAAGGGATTGTTGACTGGCAACTCATACGCCGGCTCCTGCCGCCGGATGATTATTCCGGAACAATAAGCCTGGAAGTTGCCGCCAGCCAAACCCAGCGGCATAACCTGACGCCGCCGCAATATCTAGGCGCAGCCTATGGGAAACTGGCCAGCCTCTTCGGTAAAAGCAAGGCCAGGCCCGATTAGCCCGACTGTCTGCCCTGGCACCAATAACCTACACCCCGGCGCTAATAATCCTTTGGCAATATTAAACCGGCTGGCCTGCGCACCAGCGCCACCAGCCGGTTTTTATCCCTTGACAAAAGAAACCCCTTCCAACAACAACCGCTCTTTTATCGACCTGCTTATGATCTTATCCGGCCCACGATCCGCCTGCCGCTCGGCAATGCGCAGCTCTAGGCTTCCCGAGGCCTTAGAGTGGGAAAAAGGATGACATCGCGAATGGAAGGCGACCCGGTAATCAGCATCACCAGACGATCTATGCCTATCCCTAAGCCTCCCGCCGGTGGCATGCCATACTCCAAGGCGGCTATGTAATCATCATCCATCATGTGGGCTTCCGCGTCTCCGCCGGCCCTCTTGGCGACCTGCCTCATAAAGCGCTGCTTCTGGTCAATGGGGTCGTTCAGTTCGGAGAAGGCGTTGGCGATCTCGCGCTGCATGATAAACACCTCGAAACGGTCGGTGAATTCAGGGTGCTCGCGGTTGCGTTTGGCCAACGGCGATATCTCCACCGGATGTCCGTATATGAAAGTGGGCTGTATCAGCTTTTCTTCCACCCGGGCTTCAAAGACCGCGTTGATGATTTCGCCCCGGCTAGCCTTGTCATCAAATTCCAACCCCATAGCCTGTGCGCTCTGTCGGGCCGATTCATCGTCGTTGATGGTGTGAAAATCCAAACCGGTGTACTCTTTAATGGCATCCAGCATTTGCATCCGCTTCCAGGGGGCGGTGAAATCGATGATCTGCTCCTCGAATTCCACCTGCAGACTGCCGTTGACCTGGAGAACCACTCTGCTGATGAGATCTTCGGTCAATTCCATCATTACCTCGTAGTCCGCATAGGCTTGATACAATTCCAACATGGTGAATTCCGGGTTATGGCGGGTGGATATACCTTCATTGCGGAAATTGCGGTTGAGCTCATAAACCTTTTCCAGCCCTCCTACCAAAAGCCGCTTCAGATAAAGCTCCGGGGCGATGCGCAGGTAGAGATCCATATCCAGGGCATTGTGATGGGTGATAAAGGGCCGCGCCGTGGCACCGCCGGGTATGGGCTGCATCATAGGGGTCTCCACTTCCAAAAAGCCCTGCTTATCCAGGTAATTCCTCATCTCTTTGATGATCTGACTGCGCTTGATAAATACCTCTTTGACCTCGGGATTGACGATTAAATCGACATAGCGCTGCCGGTAGCGCAGCTCCACATCCTTGAGGCCGTGCCATTTTTCCGGCAGGGGGTGCAGGGACTTGGATAAATAGACCACATCATAGACATGTATGCTGATCTCACCCTTCCGGGTGCGGAAGACTTGTCCTTCAATTCCCACCAGGTCGCCCATATCCATCTTTTTATAGAGTTCGTATTTGGCTTCCCCCAGATCATCGGCCCTGAAGTAAAGCTGAATCTGGCCTGCAATGTCCTGTAGATTGGCAAACCCGGCTTTGCCGTGACGGCGCTTGGACATGATGCGCCCCGCCACCCGTGCGATCTGGTTTTCCCAGTGCTCAAAGTCCTCGATTATGGGCCGGGTCAAGGTATTGCGCTCAAAGCGCTGCCCGAAGGGATCCAGCCCCAGAGATTTAAGTTCTTTCAGTTTCTCCAGGCGTACCTTCCTCAGTTCACTGATGTTTTGTTCTTGTTCAGACATCCTGCACTACCTCACATTTTTCTTCCATAGGAAACACAAGCCCGGCGGCCGCTCCGCCGCTGCAGCCATACTCAAGTGAGGATAGATCGCACGATCTATCCTCTGCCGACGGTATAGAGAATATGTTGATAGCGCCAAGGCTTATCTCTGCACGTTGGTAATCTTGTATTCAATAAGTCCGGCCGGGGCTTCCACAGCGACTATGGTATCAACCGATTTACCCAGTATGGCGGATCCTACCGGCGATTCGTCCGAAATCTTGCCGTCTTTCAGCTTGGACTCTACAGAGGAAACCAGGGTAACAGTCACATTGCGTCCGCTTTTCATCTCCTGCAGGGTAACCTTGGAGCCTAGTGACACCACATCGGTGCGGATCTCATTATCTTCCATCAAACGGGCTTTTTTTAAGGTTTTCTCCAGGGTCAATATCCTTCCCTCGATAAAAGCCTGTTCGTTTTTGGCATCTTCGTATTCCGAGTTTTCACTGATGTCCCCAAAAGCTATGGCTTGTTTAATGCGCTCGGCAACCTCTTCGCGGCGAAACGATTTAAGATGTTCCAGCTCCGCTTCCAGTCTGGCCAGGCCTTCTTTCGTCAAAAGGACTTCTTTTTCTTCTGCCATGCCATTTCTCCCTATCTGAAACTTAATAAAAGCGAGGCTATGCTCGCTGTTTACGTAATGCCCCCTATGGCTCCCGTCAAGATGTCATTACCATATTATACTTTATGGTATTATAATGACTTCATTTGGCCTTGTCAAGGAATAAGTCCCACAGACCCAGCAATCTAGCTGACTCCTCCAAGGAAATAAAAGCTGCCGGCTGAACATTCCGGCAATCGTGGGGCGGCGCGCCGCCGTCCTGTCTCTGACAGTGCGTTCCCAGACACAACTCCATAATTGGAGCCAGATTGTGCAATTCCGCTTCAACCCCGTCGCTCTCCAGGCTTCTTTCCAGGAGCGGAGCCAGGTTGCGGCTGCTGTTGCCCAGCTGCAGACAGAACACATCCCGGGGCGATATGGCTGTGAAACGGTCCTGGGGGTCAAACACCACCACCAGGTCGCCTTTGCTCCAGCTTTGTGGGTTAAACATGCTGGTGCTGACAATGCGCCCGTTCTGATACATCATTTGATATGCCGCCGGCTCATAACGCGCGGGTTGATAACTCTGCAGCGACACGGGCACATCGAACTGGGAGGCATATTCCATAAAATCGATTAAGTCTTCGTTATCAGTAGCCACCACGATCCTCTTGATATCATGCCTGGATAAACTGCGTTTAATGTATGCCGCTGCCAGAGCCTTTATAAAATGGTCTCCAAATACTACTTGCAAAGCCGCCTCGGAAAGGGCAAACCTGCTCTTGAGTCGCCGGTCTACCGCCAGAGCGGGCAGATTGAAATCCCGGGTTACTTCAATCGACTTGAATAGCATCTGCGTCTGACGCTCGGGTTCCATTTTATCAAGGTTTCCTTGGCCCAGGGGCATTACCACATGGTATCCCCGGGCATTTATTACTGGCAAATCAATCAGCCGCGTCACCCGCGGGGCGAAAAAGAATGGGGCCAGTCTATCCAAAAGGTATTTTTGATACACCAGCCCCCGCTTATCATTTTCCATGAGGTTAAAGAAGGCGAATTCCAGTTCAGACATCTTCTTTCTCCAGGTCAACCACACCTGGTTTCATGTTGAGTTTCTGCAGCATTCCGTAATAATCCTGCGGAGTGATTTGATCAACTGCTTTGCCGAGCAGAGAAACCATCAAGGCTTCGATCACATTGGTGCCAAATGAGCGTCCGCCCATATTGGGAGTGGTGGTAATAACCTTGCTGATACCGCGCTGTTTCAAAAGCCGCATATCATCACGGGTGGTAGTATTGGTAATGATTACTTGCCCCCTCAGCTTTTCCGGCAAGTAGCGCTTGATGTAATTGAAGTCGCCTGCGATTACATCCGCTTGATAATAATATTTAGAATGCTTGGGAATTATGACTTCCTGGTCTTTGCCGGTGGGATATATTTTATCAAACGGCATGCTCACCACAATGGGAGCTATCATACGCCCGATCACCTTCAAGGCTTTCAAAGACCTGAGCGGAATGGGAATACCCATAGTGTAGATCAAATCCCCCAGGATCAGCCGCGCTCCCACCTCTTCCAGGGCCTCGGCCATGCCAAACCGGTCCGCCGCGCTGACCATGAGCACATTTTTGCCCTTGAGGTTGTAGACTCCATCCTTCTGGATATCCAGAACACATTTACGCTCCAGGGTGTTTTTCAGGCCGCTGCCGTCTACCATGGGGCTCTTTTGCGCCACCAGCAGTTTTTTGGCATCTTTAATCACATAGCGCTTACCAGCGATATAAACATAAAGGTCGATGCCCCCCATGCCGAAAGCATCTACCTTGCCATCCAGGTCTTTGATCAATTGTATCGCCTTGTCCCAATCGCCATCGGTTCCGATTCGTTCGATAAGGAACTTTTCTCCCATAAATTCGGTTTCAAAGCTGTGATCCCGCTTCGAAGAACCCAGGCTGACACTGACAATACGTCTCAAACCGAACATCTCCTTCGTGTGCCATGTGGCTGTCTTTGATTTAATCAACGCGCGGCCTTGACCGAACGCAATATCTTTTTAAGTACTTCGGGGTCGACCCATTTGTCCTCGGTTATCGGGGAAATCCCAATTTCTATAGGTATTACCTGCGCATCCAGTA
>DHGD01000126.1:283-11184 GCA_002402575.1 Syntrophomonas sp. UBA4807 | reverse complement strand
CTGTTCAATCATTGCCTGGCGGTGGAAGCCATAATGCGCGGGCTGGCCAGACAACTTGGAGAAGATGAGGACAAATTTGCTCTGACGGGACTGCTGCACGATATCGACTATGACCAGACCGCCGACGATCCCCAGCGGCATTCTGCTATAGGAGCTGCCATGTTGGAGCAGCTGGGTTTGGCGGAGGACATTTGCTACGCCGTGAAGGTTCATAACGAAGCGCATGGACTGCCGCGCCTGTCGGTGCTGGATCGGGCTCTGTACGCAGCCGATCCGACCAGCGGATTCATCACTGCCGCCGCCTTGATAAGGCCGGACAAAGACCTGGCCGCGGTGGAATTGAAATCACTGAAAAAGCGCTTTAAGGAGAAATCTTTTGCACGGGGCGCCAACCGCGAAGCCATGGCCTCCTGCTCAGAACTGGGTTTGGATTTAGACGCCTTTCTGGAGATCTCTTTGCAGAGCATGAAAAAGATAGCTGATGAATTGGGCTTGCAGAGAAAGATAGGCCCAATATCAGGAGATACTATATAAATAATGAGATCCGTTTGAAGGAGGATTATATGCTTAATAAAGAGACCCTGGTGGAATATATGCGCCAGGATAGTTATCGTCCCCTCAGTTACCGTGAACTTTTGACGGTTTTTGCGATCGAAAATGATGAAGAGGTGAAATTCAGCAAGCTTTTGGGACGATTGGAAAAAGAGGGCGAAATCATACGGACCAGAAAAAACCGCTATGGCCTGCCGGAAATGATGAAGCTGGTCAAAGGCGTAATGCGCCTTTCACAGCGCGGCTACGGTATTTTGGCTCCAGACGAACCGGGCCGGCCGGAGATATTCGTTTACGGCAAAAACCTAAATGGCGCCATGCACAATGACCGCGTCATGGTGCGCTTGTGCCAGACCAGCCAGGGCGGAGAGCGGCCTGAAGGCGAAGTGGTGAGGGCTGTTGAGCGGGTCAATAAAACCCTGGTGGGCACTTATGACAAAGGCAAGCATGCCATTCAGGTCATCCCCGATGACCCCCGCCAGATATACCCGGTTTATGTGAGCCGGCCCCGTAAGCTGAAAGTGGCGAACGGCGACCGGGTGGTAGTGGCCATCACCAGTTGGCCGGATAAGAACAAATATCCCGAAGGCCGCATTATCGAAGTTTTGGGTAGTGCGGGAGAACCTGGCCTGGATGTGGAAGTGGTCATCCGCAAGCACAACCTGCGGGTGGCGTTTCCCCCTGGGGTGGTTAAAGAGGCCCAGGCCGCAGCCTGTCCGGTCAGCCCGGAAGAGATCAGCAAACGGCGCGATCTGCGCGACTTAAAGATGGTTACCATTGACGGTGAGGATGCCAAAGACCTGGATGACGCGGTTTCTATCAGCCGCATCGTAAACGGGTTTCGGCTGGGGGTGCATATCGCCGATGTTTCTCACTATGTCAGAGAAGACAGCAAATTGGACAAAGAGGCCTGCGCCCGCGGCACCAGCGTCTATCTGGTGGATAAGGTGTTGCCTATGCTGCCCCCGGAATTGTCCAATGGCATCTGCAGCTTGAACAGCGGGGCAGACCGTTTAGCCATAAGCTGTATGATGGATATTAACTTAAACGGCGAAGTGGTTCATTATCAGATATTCAAATCGGTGATCAGGGTTATGGAACGCATGACCTATACTGCCGTCAACCGCATTCTTACGCAGAATGACCCTGAATTAAGGGAACGCTACCGTGAGCTGGCGGAAGACTTTTACATGATGAAAGAACTGTCCGATATCATCCGCGGCGCCCGTATCAAAAGGGGGGTCTTAGACTTCGATTTACCTGAAGCCAAGATTATCACCGCCGAAAATGGAGTGCCTGTGGACGTCATAATCAGAGAACACGGCCCCGGCGAAATGCTCATCGAGGACTTCATGATCAAAGCCAACGAAACCGTGGCCGAACATCTTTACCGGATGCATATGCCTTTGCTATACCGGGTGCACGAGAAACCCGATGAAGACGCCCTGATCAAGCTTAACCGGGTTTTGGGAGTATTTGGGCACAAGGTTCAGGGTGATAAGCTGGAGCCGATAACCTTTCAGCGCATCCTGGCGGAGATCAAAGGCCGGCCCGAGGAGCAGATGCTGTCCCTGATGATTTTGCGCTCTATGAAGCACGCCCGTTACCTGCCTCAGCCATTGGGACACTTTGGGCTGGCATCGCGTTACTACTGCCACTTCACCAGCCCCATCCGCCGTTACCCGGATCTAATTGTGCATCGGGTATTGAGCCAGGTTTTAGACAGCAGTATAAACGAGCGCCGCCGCGCCTCACTGGAGAGCAAGATGGGCTTTTACGGGGAGCATTCCACCTTTCAAGAGATCAAGGCGGAGGAGGCCGAGCGCGACCTGGTCGCTATCAAGAAGGCCCAATATATGCAGAAGTTCCTGGGTGAAGAATTCCAAGCCCGGGTGTCATCGGTCAATCCTTTTGGTATTTTCGTGGCTTTGAAGAACAGCATCGAAGGGTTGGTGCACATCTCCACCATCACCGACGATTATTATGAATTCAATGACCGCAGCTTCACTTTGCGTGGCATACACACCGGCAAGACATTCGCCATAGGCGATCAGGTAAGGGTCAAGCTGGTGCGCGTAGAGGTCAACGAGGCCAAAATTGACTTTGAACTGATGGATATGACAGCCAACAATGATGAGAATGGCAAGGCCGGGCAAAACCCGCCGCACTTTGCCAAAGGCGGCCGTAAGGGACTCCGCAAGCAAGGTAAGGCTGCCAAAGTCCGGGGTTAATTGGTAGGGCTGTAAAGGCGTTAAAGCTCGTGCTATGGAATAAAACCCATCAGCCGGAGAGTTTTTATGTATTTACCAAAAGGGATATAACTGGTGATGTCGAATAATTTCTAAATAGATTAAACTTGGGATTATACTGTTCGGTTTTCGAGTAGCTGTACCTAAAGAATTATCCATGGACAGTTGACCGTCAGGGTATAGCGGGAAACGGCTATGCCTCCCGATGCGGAAAGAAAACCTGACCAGTACCACTATGTCTGTCATCAGCGTGGTGCTTAAGTCAGTTGCTGCCGCAACTGGCTTTCCTATTTTTTCGGGGGGGCGCATATATGCAAAATTACCGTCGTATTTTCTGGTCCATCAGTATTGTGCTGTTACTGTGCTTCTTGCTGCCCGGCCTGGTTTGGGCCGCAGACAGTGAGGGGAGCGGAGACGGCTCCGGAGGCGGTAAACTGCAGCCTCTGGCTATAGTGAGCAGCCTGCCGGCTGACGGGTCTGGCGGAGTAGCCGTGAATTCGGAGATCAAACTCACCTTCAATAAAAATATCTGTTATATGACCGTAAGGGAAAAAAATCGCGATTGTTTTTCCCTGTGGACGGGAAGCACCCGCGTGCCGGCAGAGGTTATACTGGCCGACGATCAGATGGAACGTGACAAACGCAATGACGCGGTGATAAAACCCCTAAAAGAACTTGAAGCCGGTACTTTATACAGGATTGAAGTGGCGCCTGAGCTGGAATCCAAGAGCGGAGTCAGTTTAGGTAAGACGGCCACCCTCACCTTTACCACTGCTGCCAACAAGTCGGCTGTCCCCGCAGATGTTGCTGTTTCCTCGGAAAAGCAAGGCGCGCCGACCGCTGCAGCAACTGCCGCAAATCCGGCTGAAGAGCAGAATAATGCCCAACCGCAGGGGAATATCGACACGGTAGGCGCGGCCGCGCAAGAGCTGTCCCAGCAAACAGCGCCGGCTGATTCAATCAGCCAGCAGGATTACCGCTACAAGAGGATTTTTATTGATCTGACCATCGTGGCCTTTGCCGGATTGGGAGCCTGGTGGGCGTATCGCAAATGGCGCGGCTAGTAATTGCGTCAAAACAACAGCAGGCGAACCCGCTAAATGCTTCGAACACGGGCGGCGGGCATATGTTTACGCGTGTTAAACAGACGCCAACTATCAATTGGTTAGAACAGAAGTGTTGGGGTGAGTTTGATAAAGAAGTTCTGGCAGTATACGCTCTTAATCGCGGCGCCTTTCCTAATAATCCTGCTGTCATTATTGATCGGCCGCTATCCGGTAGATATTGGCACCGTGGTAAATATAATCTTCTGCCGCATAACCATGCAACCCTGCAATGTCGAGGATATTTACCAGACGGTGGTATGGGATATCCGCCTTCCCCGGGCCATACTGGGGGCTATGGTAGGCGGCTGTCTGTCTATTAGCGGGGCGGCCTTTCAAGGCCTGTTCCGCAATCCTCTGGTCAGCGCGGGAATATTAGGAGTCAGCTCCGGGGCTGGATTCGGCGCCGCTCTGGCTATTATCATCTTTGACCAGGCAGCTGCCATTTATGCCTCAGCCTTCACCTTTGGCATCCTGGCGGTATTATTCAGCTATTTAATCAGTAAGGTATATAACGGTACCCCCACTATAATGCTGGTTCTGGGGGGAACTATTGTTTCTTCGGTTTTTTCCGCCTTATTGTCTCTGGCTAAATACCTGGCTGACCCTATGAATGAATTGCCGGCCATCGTTTTCTGGCTGATGGGCAGCCTGGCTTCAGCCCGCTACAGCGATATTATTATAGCCGGAATACCGATGCTTATAGGGGTGGGAGGATTGATGCTAATCAGGTGGAGGATTAATGTTCTCTCCATGGGGGACCGCGAAGCCCATTCACTGGGCATAAACACCTCCTTTAACAAAGCCATAGTGATCGGTTGTGCCACCCTGGCGACGGCGGGAGCGGTTTGCGTAAGCGGCATCATTGGCTGGGTAGGACTGGTCATGCCTCATATTGGACGCATGCTGGTGGGCAATGACAACCGCATCCTTATCCCGGTGAGCTTTTTTTTGGGAGCTGCTTTTCTGGTCATAGTGGATGATTTTGGGCGCATACTGACCGGTTCAGAGATACCGCTGGGCATCCTGACTGCCATCATAGGAGGGCCGTTTTTCGTGTATCTCCTGAAAAAGACCAAAGGGGGTGGCTGGTAATGGCGCCTCTGCTCGAGGTCAAGGATGTCAGCTTCAAATATCCCCAGGCATCGATTCTGGAAAATATCAGCTTCCACCTCCAACCGGGAGAGGTGTTCTGCCTCTTAGGCCCTAACGGGTGCGGAAAAACCACCCTGTTAGATTGTATCCTGGGATGGTTGAAGCCTTGTTCCGGGCAGATCCTGTTAAACGGCCGTACGGTGCAAAATATGTCCGCACCGCAAATTGCCAGGCAGGTAGCTTATGTGCCCCAAATCCACGAAAAGACCTTTCCCTATCTGGTCAGGGATATTGTGATCATGGGGAGAGCGTCATTTATAGGGCCGTTTGCAAGCCCCTCAGCGGAAGACGTGGCTATAACGGAAAAAGCCCTGGATATGGTGGGCATATCCAGATTAAAAGACCGGTCCTATACGCAGCTCAGCGGCGGGGAGGGGCAGCTGGTGATGGTAGCCAGGGCACTGGCGCAGAACAGCCCGCTTATCGTGATGGATGAGCCTACCGCGCATCTGGACTACCGGCACGAATTGATTATACTGGAAACGGTAGTTGAACTGGTCAAACAGACCGGGCTGGCAGTTTTGATGGCCACCCATGTTCCCAATCACGGCTATTATTTTGAAAACCAAGGCATCAAGGCCCGGGCCGGTCTGATAAAGGACCGGCGCATAATGGCGTCGGGCAAGCCTTCGGAAGTATTGTCGGAACACAACCTAGGGAAGCTGTACCGCATAAAAACTTGCATAGTTGATTGTCAACTGGAAAGCGGGGAACGTATTAAACAGGTAGTGCCCATCAGCACTATCAATAATTTATAAAGTTAAGGGGGCAGGGGCATTTGAATACCGCCAATATGTTTAGGCGTATGCTACGCGGGTGCATGATCAGCCTGGTCTGTATGCTGGTATTGGCTGCGTCGCTGGCCGGCTGCGGCAGGCAGGATAACAATAATCCATCAGCATCCACACCGACCCGGATTATCACGGATTCCATCGGCCGCCAGGTGGAGGTGCCGGTAAATCCGCAGCGCATTGCCTGTTTATGCCCGGAAGCGGGATATGCCATAGCCATGTATGGCAAAGCCGATACCCTGGTTGCAACCTCGGGCGGAATGCAGCGAGACATTCTCCTGGTGGAAATGTTTCCTCGTATCAAGGGATTAGCGGTGCCCAAAAGCGATGAGGTCATAAATATAGAAACCCTGCTTAGTACCAAAGCAGACTTGGTTTTTGTCAAAGGCGACACCGCCAGCAATGAAGCCGAGATGGACAAATTAGAAAAAGTCAACATACCGGTGGTGACGGTGGAATTTAACAATATGGCTGAACAGCAGTACGCCATGCAGATGATTGCTGAAATTTTGGGCGTTCAAGAAGAAGGCCGGCGCTATTGCGAATATTATCAACAGACAGTGGCCGAGGTGCAAAAAAGGGTGGCGGGGATTTCTGACCAGGACAGGGTCAGCATTTATCATTCCACGGCGGAAGCCATACGCACCGATACCGCCGATTCCCTGGCCGCGGACTGGACCAAAGCCGCAGGGGTGGTTAACGTGTCAGTGGGAAACAACCTGAAACCCGATGATGGCAATCATTATGCCAGCCTGGAACAGATTCTGTTGTGGAATCCGAATTACATTCTGGTCAATGACCCCAACCTGGTGGGTTACATAATGGGTCACGAACAATGGCGCCCACTGCAGGCGGTAAAAAACCAGAAGGTCTTGCCGCTCCCTATAGGCATCTCCCGATGGGGACACCCCAATTCTCCGGAGACTCCGCTGGCGGTGTTGTGGACTGCCAAACTGGCCTATCCTGAACTGTTCGAGGAATGGGACATGGTCAAAGCCACCCGGGATTTCTATCAGGAATTCTTCGAATGGCAGCTTGACCAGGGTACAGTCGAGAAGATGCTTCAGGGAACCGGCATGCGGGCCGCCAAGACTAAGTGAAACATAATCGTTGCAAGTGACAACCCTTCTTGCCTTGCGACCCGCTTGCAAGTTCCTTATGATGCCTGTCATTGAAAAGATTTCAGGTAACAACGGGGGTGATAGCATAGACATTGAACACCAGCTGAGCAGTTATTTTTTAATAACAAAGGAGGCCTTGAATTGACTGGAACAACAACCGCGATACACAAGCAGATTATCGCCATTTTTGTGGTATTATTCCTAACCATCTCATTGATAGTAACCACTGCCCTGCCGACATATGGGGAGGAGGCGAACGCCCCGCAGCTAAAAGCAGGCGAAGTAACTAACAAAGGCGACCTGGGCTTGACCTTTGATCAGACCATGGGTAATCCGGCCGGAACCCAAGCCCAGTTTGAGGTAATTATTAACACTGTGCCGGTGGAAGTGACCGCGGTGGAGAGCACCAACACCCCTGCCAAAATCAAGCTGGTGCTGAAAAGCAAAGCGTCGCCAGGACAGCCGATCACCATCACCTACACCCAAAGCGACGAGGCTGCTCTGCAGATCAAATCAGCGGACGGCGCGGCGGTAGAGAGCTTTACATATCAGATGGGCGAAGCGTCACAACCCCCTGAGCTGGACGCGAGTCAGTACAAGCTCGGTGAAGCGGCTGAGATCAGTTTTGCCAGCAGTCCCGACTGGACGGCTAAGATTACCAATGTCAAGGTAAACGATGTATCTTACCAAAGGCAATTCGATATAGTTGACGGCAAAATCACCATCCCGGCTGAAATATTCAGCGCGGCTGGAGATTATGACATAGTGGTCAAAGCCACCTCTTATAAAGATGCCAGTATAACAGTTACCATAGTGGAGGAGGAGCCTGTAGAAGATCCAGTCCAGCCTCCGGTAGACCCGGTTGAGCCACTGGTGCAGGTGCAACTCACTGATATTCAGGGACACTGGGCCGAGGATAATATCAAAGAACTGGTGGCCATGGGAGCCATAGACGGCTATGACGACGGCACCTTTTTACCCGAGAAGGGCATCAGCCGGGCGGAATTCGTAACCGTACTGGTTAAAGCCCTTAAACTGGAAGCCGCGGGAGGCAAAACTTTTGCCGACACCGCCAATCACTGGGCTAAAGAGGAAATCGCCATCGCCAACGCTTTAGGCATAGTCGAAGGTTACAGCGCCGACAGCTTCGGTCCTGACGACGGCATCANNCCGCGAGCAAATGGCGGTCATGGTAGTGAAAGCGGCCCAAATGGCACCGGCCAGCACTGCCGCTACCTTTGCCGACCAGGACAAGATTTCTTCCTGGGCGGTTGACGCTATCAACACTGCCTTCGCCAATCAGCTCATAAACGGCTATGGCGACAACACCTACCAGCCGCAAAAGGGAAGCACCCGGTCTGAGGCGGTAACGGTTATTCTCAACGCTGTGAGACGGGCATCATAATAATCAAATACTATCCCTTTCAAGCCCCTCGGAACCCCGGGGGGCTTGACCATGGGGATAAATACCAATGAAGTATAATAATGGGCCGACATTGCTTGATAATGGCAATTGAGTTATGATATATAAGGAATATAAACTTGGTCAAATGCCCTGGCCTTGGAACCTGGCAACCGAGGCGAGGGTATAATTTTAAGCGCTGGGAGCACCCAGAGTGATACAGAGGGATTTACCATGGGAAAAAAACACGGCGGGATCAAACCGGTAGTTGATAATCGCAAAGCACGATTCAATTATCATATCAAGGAGACCTTTGAGTGCGGCCTGGTATTGGCCGGAACCGAAGTGAAGTCACTGCGCATGGGCCGTGGCAATTTGCAGGATGCCTATGCCACAGTAAAAGACGGGGAGGTGTGGGTACAGAATTTCCATATTAGTCCTTATGACAAGGCCAATCGCTTCAACCATGATCCGCTGCGTCCCAAGAAATTGTTGTTGCACCGCCGCGAGATCGACAGATTGCAGGGCTTTCAACGGGAAAAAGGCTATGCTCTGATTCCTTTGAAGGTATTTTTTAGAGAAGGCTTAGCCAAGATGGACCTGGCTGTAGGGGTAGGTAAGAAGTTATACGACAAACGCGAGGATATTGCGGAGCGTGATGCGCGCCGCAACATGGAACAGGTGATCAAATCACGGCTCCAGACATGAATAAAGCATTAATAGGAGATTTGGCTAATGATCACAATCAGACCCGAAAAACCAGGTGATGAAGAACAAATACGCCATGTGAATATACAGGCTTTTGGCAGAGATGCGGAAGCGAAGTTGATTGAACTCTTGCGGGGATCGAGATTCTATGTGGAAGGGCTCTCCCTGGTAGCCGAACAGGATAATCAAATCATAGGCCACATCATGTTTAGTATGGCCATGCTTATCAGCAACAAACAGGAAGTAATGCCAATTCTGGCTTTGGCGCCAATGTCCGTCTTGCCCCAATATCAGAAACAGGGAATCGGCACCCAGTTGGTAAAAACAGGCTTAAAAAGAGCTGAGTACTCCAGGTTCCCCGCAGTGGTGGTCTTGGGGCATCCCGAATATTATTCCCGTTTCGGGTTTGTCAGGGCGTCGGAGAAAGGTGTTTATGCTTCATTTGGCTCTCCAGACGAGGTATATATGATATTGGAACTTACTCCCCACGCCTTGGAGAACATTACCGGGAATGTCCGTTATCCGCCTTGTTTTGACGATATTTAGGGTGTTTGGCGGGGTTGACAAAGAGCCGTTTAGGGTTTAATATTGCATGTGCGATGAGCATATTATTTACAAGGGGGCGTACTGGTTTCGACGGGGGATAAGATGGGTTGAGTAGCGAGCCGAGTTGTCGCCAGCTCGATAAAAAGGCGAGAAACAATAACTGCAGAAGATAATTTTGCACTAGCCGCTTAAGCGGCTCGTCCGGCCAGATATCCTAACGGTCTGGTGCAGGGCGTCACTTAGTTAGGGTACCCTGAAGCCTTCTTCCTCGAGGGGCTTTAAGGGGAAACTAATCGGGGATAGCGCAAGGGAAGCCTGTCTGTGGGCGTCCGGCGCGCGAAGTTCAAATCACCGACTGCGCTCGGAGAAACTCTTCTGGTCTTTCTTTCGGACGGGGGTTCGACTCCCCCCGCCTCCACCAAATATTCTACCATCTATTGATAAAAAGAATTTTATCGGCAGGTGGTTTTTATTTTGCCTGAAAGTCCAGTAATACTGGGCTTTTCTGCGTTTATGGGGTTTGCATTATAGCAATATTTGGTGTTTTTGAATAGCCGTTTTCGGAGGATACTTGACACGAACCTGTGGCTATTAAGTGCTTATTTTTAACGATTTGACCTCTGGGGGTGTGTATCTTTTAACGATTTGCCTTCTAATCGTAAAAAGATAGCATTAAGGCAAGATTTGGCTGCCCAAAGGCGAGCAGCATATCTTGGAACTTTGGACGAGAATCCTATGATTAAAGGTTTTAAAGAGATATGTGGATGTGTTGACAAAATCAGTCGCATAAAGTATACTTGTAATACGATTCATACTTTACGAACGGAGGCTCATAATGAATAAACATAAAGGCAAACACGCTTGGACGGTCAAAGTAGGTGAAAAAGGGCAGATTGTTATCCCAAAAGAAGCCCGTGAAATATTTGACATCAATCCCGGAGACACCTTGATTATCTTGGGTGACGAAAAACAAGGCATAGCGATACCGCCTAAAAATGCTTTTAATAAACTTGTCACAACAATCTTTGATGGCACTACGCCAAAAAGGGGTGACGAAGAATGAATGCAATCACAATTACAAATATGTCAAAAAAATACGGCGAATTTACGGCAGTAGATAAATTGAATCTGACGATCGAGCAAGGTGAACTGTTTTCTCTTTTGGGTGTCAACGGTGCGGGGAAAACCACAACGATCAAGATGCTGTCCTGTTTGATTAAGCCAACGGGCGGCGATGCGGTTCTGCTCGGAGATAGCGTGAAGGAACACCCGCA
>DHGD01000126.1:0-268 GCA_002402575.1 Syntrophomonas sp. UBA4807 | reverse complement strand
CAATTTATCAGTCATCGAAAACTTGGAGCTTATAGCGAGCATTTATGGTCAGGACAGCAAAACCGTAAAGAAAAGTGCAGATAAAATGGCGACGCAGTTCGGGCTTGACGGTGTACGGAACAAAAAATCAAAGCAGTTATCGGGCGGTATGCAGAGGCGGCTTTCCATTGCAATGGCTTTGATTTCAAATCCAAAAATCCTGTTTCTTGACGAGCCCACTTTGGGGCTTGATGTGCTTGCCCGCCGCGAACTGTGGACATCCATTTAG
>DHGD01000030.1 GCA_002402575.1 Syntrophomonas sp. UBA4807 | reverse complement strand
TATATGTCCAGCTAATTGCGTGACAGTACACTAGCAGACTGGTTTATCAATGCCTGCGTGATCTGGCTGATCAGAGACTGAAGCAGAGAATGGCAGCAGGCTATAAAGCTTTGGCCAGGGATAATTCCAGGTTCGCTTCTCAGACAATCAGCATTGCGCACGAAATCCTGCCGGACCAGAAATAACAGGCATGGTTACCGACTGTAAACGAGGTGAGATTTATCTGGTGAATTTCAATCCTGCCAGAGGGAATGAGCAGGCAGGAATACGGCCGGCTGTCATAATCCAGAACGATATTGGTAATCTATACAGCCCCACTACCATTGTTGCCGCATGCAGCACAGCCATTAATAAACCTTTTCCTTTTATTTTCAATATTACGGCAAGGGAAAGCGGTCTGGATATAAACACCTCTGTAAATCTGGCCCAAATTATGACCATTGATAAAAACAGGTTGGTAAAGAAGATCGGGGTAGTGCCGCCTGCCAAAATAATCGACCTCGACAAAGCCATTATTCACAGTATTGGGCTTGGCCATACTCAATAGTTCACCCGTCAGATATCTATATTTATAGTACGCTGTTTTTTAATAATTCCCATCAACTCTGATGCAGAGGTTAAAACAAACCCGATCCCCGTATTGATTGTATAACGTAATCCAGGGGTCAGGCCTTTTCCCATTTTCTGAAATGAAAGAGTTGGTCTTATTATTACTGCAGAGGCCGACCTTCTCATATGCCAGCGCGAAATAGTCATAACCCCTTACCTCTTTTATATACTGCTTGCCCAGCGAGCAGACCTCGACTGTAAAATCCCCGTCCACCGTTATATCGTTCACAGGTATTTCAAACCACTGCGCTGCTGGCAGGCCTTCCGCATCTGAATAAGCAGTACCCCTGAACCGGCTCCAGGGGAAGAACTCAGACCAGATCACTTTGGCTTTATCATTGAGTATCTGGACTTTGATAAATTTGTTATCGTATTCCTCTATCAGACCCTCTGTATAGTTGGCAACGCAGGCCATACGTATTTTCTGTATTCTATAAGGAGTGCTTTCCGGATGAAAGGTAGTTGCAAGCCCCCACCCTGGCTGATTAAGCATGGCTTTTTCATCATAACTCTTCGAATAAGCTGTCCACCCAAGTGGCATAAACTGGTAGCCTTCTGTAGTACTCCTGACAATGGTGACAAACCCTTCTTTGCGCGGCAGTATTATGATAGGAGCTTTAATATCCCTGCCTTCTACTAGCGACCATGAACCCTTAACGAACTGCGCATATGAATGCCAGACTGCGATCTGGCTGTTCATATTTTCGTCCATGCTCAGGTAATCATATCTAAGGGTAGCATGCATTCCTTTAATAGCATTTCCGCTTTTCTTTGTCCTGCCTTCTTGGCCTTCACCGGATAGTACCGGGGCTTTAACCGTAAAGCTGGTTTTCGCTGCATCCAGTGCAACCTCGTGCTGTCCAATGTTGTGTTCACTGATCGTAAATACTATTGTTTTATTTTCCGAAGGCCTGATTAGTACAGTTTGTTTATCCCGTTCCTTTCCGTCAATCTTCAGGACAGCGGTGTAATTTTCCGCCAACCCTCCCGTATTGCCGATTTCCGCAGCCACCTTTATGTTTACGGAGGGGTCCGCTACCGCTGGAGAAACATCCAACCTGTTAATAACGAATTCCGCCGGCCTGACAGGATGGGAACAAGCTCCTACAGATAACACGGCAAACAATCCAAATACGATGCAGACTATAATAAATCGTAACCTCATAACCCCACCTCGTAAAGAATTAAGTTCGTATCATTGTATCGAATATGTAGGGTTTTATCAATTAACGTAGTGCAGTTATTATTGCTACAATGCGAACTACCAGCATTACATGCCTATGAATAAGTTCAGATAGATCCCGGACACCTTTATAATAATATCTTATAATGATAATTAATGCCTGTTGTTGTCAAGTGAATACGCAAGCTTGACTTTACACACACTATTTTGCTATAGTCTCCACCAATCACTTTCTGAGGTCTGATATGTCTTTACCTAAATTTAAGGAACTCGAAAGGGCCTATGGTTTCGACGAAGTTTCCATAGTCCCCGGCGATGTTACGGTCAACCCCGACCAGACTAACATCGAGATGAAAATCCGCGATCTTACATTCGCCATCCCCATCGTGGCAGCTGCCATGGATGCCGTAGTGGATACCGATTTCGCTATTGCCTTCAGCAAAGCCGGGGGGCTCCCCATCCTGAATTGCGACGGAGTACAGGTCAGGTATGAGAACCCCGAGGAAATCCTCAACGAGATCATTGAAGCCCCTACCGACAAGGTCACCGCCCTCATGCAGAAAGTGTACAGCGAGCCCATCAAGGAAAATCTTCTCGCCAAGCGCATCAAGAAAATCAAAAAAGCCGGCGCTGTCTGCGCCGTCTCACTGATACCTGCCAATACCAAGAAACTCGCCCCCATCGCCGAGGAGGCCGGGGCCGACATCATCGTCATACAGTCAACGGTCACCACCGCCCGCCATATCTCCAAGAGCT
>DHGD01000062.1 GCA_002402575.1 Syntrophomonas sp. UBA4807 | reverse complement strand
TGGAGGATCGGCTCACCACCCGGGTAGGTTTGTTGTCGGGCGGCCAGCGCCAGGCCCTGACTCTGCTTATGGCCACCTTGAATACCCCCAAACTGTTGCTGCTGGATGAACACACTGCTTCACTGGATCCCCACACTGCGGAAAAAGTGCTGCAACTGACAGATCTGATCATCCGCAAATACCAGCTGACCACCCTGATGGTGACTCATAACATGGAGGATGCCCTTTGTATCGGCACCCGCACCATTATGATGAATGAAGGCAGAATAATCCTCGATCTGAACGATGCCCAGCGCAAGAACACCAGTATCCCGGATCTTATGGAAATGTTCAAAAAGGCCAGCGGATACGCCATGGCTGATGACAAGATGCTGCTGGCCAATTAAAAACGACATACCGGCGTAATCATAGCCAGCGGCTATATATCCTCTTCACCTATTGGATGGCTCCTGCCAGGCACCCAGCTTTACTTGGGGCGCTCTGGTTCGTGCCATAATCCCATTTCCATCGCCTCCTTACACCAAAGCCTCCGGCCCCTGGGCTGTAAACTCCCCCCTACAGAAGCTATCTCCTCCCCTTTTGCCAGCGGTGCCCGATGAAAAAGGGCCGACCGGCCGCAAACCGGCATGAAAATTCCGTATACTATAGAAAACGCCCTTGGTTCATGCCCCTTTAACTCTGATTATTTGGTAGACTGACATTGTTAATGAAGGAAAGGTGGCAGAGGCCAGCAGTTTTAACCAGAAGGAGAGTAACATGATCAAGAAATTCACAACCTTGGTGGCCGTGATGGCCTTACTATTCTCCTGGGCTGCGGGGGCCGCTGCCGAATACACTTATCCGACCATCGTTCTGGACGGGCGTCCCCTTGCCATCACCGTCCCCGCCATCGATGAACATGGAAGGACCCTGGTTCCGGTGCGGGAATTCTTTACCGAACTGGGGGCGGTAGTAGCTTGGGACCAAGACACTCAGACAGTCACGGTTACCGAGGCCGATAAGGAGATCAAACTGACCATCGGTAAGAACACCGCCACTATCAATGGACAGGCGGTAGACCTGGATAGTCCGCCCCGGATCGTCGATGGCAGGATCATGGCTCCACTGCGTTTTGTTACTGAAGCCATTGGCGCTTCAGTGGCATGGAATGCGGAAACCCGGGAGATCAGCATCCAGACTGCTCCAACCTCCAGCCAGGGGCCAAGCCTCCCGGTAGTTCCGGGTTCAAGCTCTGAACCAGATTGGAAGGGAGTTGAACCGACCAATGCCGCTCCAACTGCTCCACGGCCAGACGATAACAAACCTCTGTCGATTGATCTCCTAAATTCCCAACTGATCCTTTACCTACTGGTACCGCTATTGCTAATAGGGGTACTGGCCGGGGCCATATTGGTGCGCCGCTCCCGGACCCGCACCGCCAATCAGCCGATTGATGGCAGCGATACGGTGGACTCGATAGCAGCCGACCTCAATGATGATAACCACCATGTGGCCATCGGAGCAGAAATAAATCACCTGACGGTTACTCGCGATGAGGAAAATAAATTTGCGGATCAATACCTGGGGGCGACCCGTGAAACGGCAGCCGCGACGGACGTTATTGACCATAGGGGTGCTTCTGATGCAGAGGGTCCGAGTGGAGCCGCTTCAGGCGGGGGCAGCCATGACCAGGTGAAAACGTCCCAAGCAGGTCAACCGGGCGCAACACATGCAGAAGAACAATCTGACCTGGCAGCCCAATCCGACGAGACCAATGCGGAAGAACAATCCGCCCAAGCAAGCCAATTCGACGCGACTCAGGCGGCAATGGAATCCACCACCCCAGCAGACCAACCGGGCGCAACTCAGGCGGCCAGGGACCCGTCTGACGCGGACACCCAGGTCCCAACCCGTGATGACCGGGAGACGGTGGAGGCCTATTACCAAAAAGGGATCCAGATGCTTCAAGCGCAGAATTGGGCCGAGGCCCGCCTGGCCCTGGTTTACCCATCGATCGTAAAATACCGGGATTCCGAAGAACTCGGCTATTATATCGAGGCTCAAGAACAATACCAGGAGGCCCAGAACCCGGCTGCAGCCGACCCATATTGGGCCGCCGTGATGGCCGATTATTATTGCCGCAAAATACCTGACGATTATGAAGGAAGTTTCCGGAAGGAAATAATTGCACTAAAGACCCTGTGCAAAAATAGCCTGGCTTTACACCTGCAAAACCTGCAGATGTAAAGGTGTTGGGGATCATATTAACTTACTCCCATGTCGTTAATACAAGGTTCGCTATTATGTGAACTTCCCTATCCAGCAAAAAAAGCCGGGCATTTCACCCGGCTTTTTCCTCTGTTCATAAATCCTTTTTGGGGCGGGCCTATTTGACCGCCTTGACCTCTTCCTCTTCGCCAGCCTGGGCTTTTTTAAAGCCGGTGATGGCTTTCCCCAGCGATTCCCCCAACTGAGGCAGCTTGCCGGGCCCGAATATGATCAGCGCTATCCCTAAAACCAACAAAAGCTCCCACGGTCCCACGTTAAACATGCGTATTTCCCCCTCCAATCTGCCGTTCATCTGCCAGCCGGATCTCAAACCGTATTGCCTGAGATCCTTACCAACGCTGTCCATATTGTAAACCTACTGTACCCATATCGCCAATGCATTTTCTGTATTCGTTGGCAACCGGCATGGTTCCGCTTCCTTACCCGCATCAGCCGTGGCCACAACTGATAACCAAATAGTGACATGTAGGTCTGTTTCCCTGCTATAATTGAATCAACACTTATTAACGAAAGGAAGTGGCATAAAATGATTTTTGTGGTCGCCAAACTGACTCTTAAACCTGGTAAAAACGCAGTGTTTATGGAAGGCTGGGCAGAACTGATAAAAGAGTACCGCCAGGAACCCGGCTGCATCATGTACCATGTGGGGCGGGTCATCAAGAATGAGAACCTGTGGTACATGATCAGCCAATGGGAAAGCGAAGAACTCTACGAGCAGCATCTAAAAGGGCCCTTCTACCAGCGCGCTGATACCTATTCCCGCGGATTCCTGACCAAGGAACCCGAAGTCGACCGCTGTTACATCGACATGTAGCCGGATTATAAAGCAGACCAACAACTGGAGGCGTCGGTGGCATATCCACCCCCACCACCTCAGAGAAGCCAGTGTTCCTTTTCGAGGGAATATTGGCTTTCTTATTTCCGGGAGGAACGGTTTTCGCGATTATAAGCATGCCAGTTAGGACAATATAACCTGTTCCATGGACGTATTAGCAAGAGTTCCTATTAACACAAGGGGGGGCCTTGTTAGACTATTCACTCTATTCATCATATTTCGACAGAAATAAGTGATATAATTTATTTGATTTCGGTCAAGTATTACAGTAATTGGGGACTGAGGTTAAAAAATGGGGACAATGCCTTTTTATCTGGTATTCCTGCATGCCATACCGGAAACCGTTATTCTGATCTTGCTGGGTACACTCCTGATTGGATTGAAACTACCATGGCAAAGGGTGCTGCTGGTGGCCGCACTCACATCCCTGGCCAGCTATTTTATCCGGGTTCTGCCGTTACCGCCTGGAGTCAACGTATTCCTGCAGCTGCCGGTATTGATCGGCTTGCTGGCTTATTTTTGTTCGCTGCCGTTAACGTATGCGACTGTGGCTTCCTTTCTGGGATTGATTTTACTCGGCGCATCAGAAACTATTTATAATATTTCCATTGCTGCCCTAACCGGTATATCCTTGCAGCAAGCTCTGGACAACCCTCTCTGGAGAGCACTATACCCTTTGCCGAATTTTGTGCTGATGGGATTAATAATCGCGGCCCTGATCAGATACAAGGTCGTAGTCTATGATATAGGGGACGCGTTTGGAGAGAAGAGGTTGGAAAGTGAAAAAGAGCAGTTTATCTAGTATAATCATTGGCTTGTTAGGTCTGGCAGTGGTGCTGGTGGTTTTGGGTTTTTACTATCAATACTTTCTCGACGGCTTTGTATCCATAGACAGCTCCTTTGTTGTATACACCTTTTTGTTCATAATATTGGTGGCCATATCGCTATTGCTGGTATTAACCAATAGGCTGCTGCTGATATCGGAACAAAACCGCCTGGTGGAATCGCAGCATTACCAGAATGAAAAACTGTGGGAGATGAACCAGGTCATCAGGACCCAGCGACACGACTTCGTCAATCATCTGCAGACGGTTTACGGCTTGATTCAACTGGACATGCATGACGAGGCTCAGGCTTTTATCACCGAACTATATACCGAATTACAGTTCAGCGGCGAGGCCATGAGGGTCGCGGTACCGGAGTTGAGTGCCCTGTTGTTGGCTAAGTCCGGCTATGCGGCGCACAATGACATTTCTTTTAAAATCTCGGTAAGCTCGGATTTATCAGGCTTAACCATCAGGCCCTTCGATCTGGTGACCATCACCGGCAACCTGATCAACAATGCCCTGGAAGCGGTGGAAAATCTGCCCCCGGCGGAACGCCAGGTTCGGCTCAAGGTTTTCGAAAATAGCCGCTTCTTCGTGATCCAAACCCACAATCCCGGCTTCATACCTCCTGAACTGCGAACCCATATCTTCATCCCCGGTTATTCCACCAAACCAGGTGACACGCATCGGGGTCTGGGCTTGGCCTCCATTAGGAAACTATCTGAAGACTATCAAGGTTTTACGGTAGTCAGCAGTGGTCCCGACCATGGGACCCGGGTCACGGTCGGTTTGCCCAAACGGGCGGAAAGGAAAATTGCATGAGCATTCATGAATTATCGGTGCGCTGCGCGGCCTATCTGGCCCGGGAACTCGATACCGACCATATTCAGGAAAACCGCATGGCCTTCGGCATGGAACTATTCCTGGGCGAACTGATCAAGCTGCTCCTGGTCATAATCATCTCCCTGCTTTTGGGTATACTGCCGGAGGTTCTGACTGTTACCTTGACGGCTGGATTTCTCCGTTTGGCTTCCGGCGGCGAACACTGCACCGCCTACTACCGGTGTCTCATCGGCGGAGTCACTTGTTTTTTGGTACTGGGCGGGATTGCCCACGTCTGGTATCCCCTGCTGGGCCGCCTCGATCTTCTGCTCATGGTTGTTACCGGCACCGTGATCAGCGCGGCCCTTTTATACCTTTACGCTCCCGGTGATACCGCCAACAAACCTATCAATACCACCGCAGAAAAATCTCGTTTTAAGAGATGGTCACTCATTATTGTCGGGTTGTATTTCGTATTAATGATTACAATGATGACGATACCGCTGGCCGAAATACTGGTTTTCCCCATTGTAATCGGCATGCTGGAGCAGAGCTTTACCGTAACTCCATGGGGCTATCGTTTCATTCACGGGGTCGACCGGCTTTTAGGCGGATGACCCTGAATACCATAACGGGAGCTCGTAAATGGATGTCCTTATTGTGGATGATGATCAGCCGACTGGCCTGTATTTAAGCCACATTGTCGCAAAAATACCCGACATTAATGTCCTGGCGGTGATCACCAGCGGTGAAGAAGCGATCCGTTTTGCCCAGGCCCATAAACCCCAGGTGGTCTTCCTGGATATTGACATGCCGGGGATGAACGGTCTGGAAGCGGCTCGCACTTTGGCTGACCTGTACAGCGACATAATCGTGATTTTTGCCACCGCCTATCCCAACTATGCCCTGGATGCTTTTGAAGTCTACAGTTTCGATTACATCCTGAAGCCCTTCGATGAGGAGCGGATCCGCAAAACCCTCACCAAACTCAGCTCTACTTTGAAAGGCCAGATGCTTGCAGCAACCAGCAGAACGGAGGCCATCCCGGTCCAGAGTCAGGGGCGGACCTATCTGCTGAATCCTGACGAGATCCTGTACATCGAAAGTTCGCGAACCAATGTTTTGATCAAAACCACCCACCGTGAACTCCTCCTTAAAGGCAATCTGGCCGATTGGGCCCAACGCCTGCAACGATTTGGTATCATCCCCAGCCACCGCAGTTACCTGGTCAATGTCAACAAAGTCAGGGAAATCAAGCGATCAGGTTATACCTTTAACATCAAGTTGTATTCGGGCGAAAACATACCCTTAAGCCGCAACTGCGCCCAGCAGTTTAAGAACCGGCTGGGCAAATTATGAGCCATAAAAGGCTACAAACATGCCATTCGTATCCTTATTTGTGCCATTCGGCCTGATTTTATTGTCAAAAGCCTCCCCATCCTGTAATTTACATAAAAAGATAAATAATTACAGGAGGTGGCAAAAAATGCGCAAGATCAAATTGCTGGGCTTTATTTCGACCTTTCTTCTGGCAGTAGCCCATAGCGGAGTGACTCCAGCCTGCTGGTTCTATTGGTATCAGCCCAAACTGCCGGAGTAGACCGAACTAATCATTGCGGCATCAACAACAGAACGGGGGCCGGTTCGGTACCGTCCCCCGTTCCTTTGTTTTTCCTGCGTTCAATTCTATCCCGCTTGCCGCCCGCATTGCGATCAGGGGTACTGCCGCTTGCTCCGTTTGCCGGGGAAGGGCGGGTTATATAGGGGATCCAACTCCAGATATTCATCGACATCGATCATGTGCTCGGTTACATCCCGGTCTTCGTTGACATCTTGCTTAACCTTGGGGTCCTTAGACATAACTCTAACCTCCGCATAAAACATTTCTATTAGTTTTTACGGGAGGGCCTTTTTTCATGAGCCTTGAAACCTAAAAAAATCGTAGTAACGGGAACAATCGATGGTCATGTGCCCCGTTGATCCAAGCTCACTTCCAGTCTTTACACTAAGAACTATTCTTCCACAAACTGCGCTGCCGTCAGGATTTTTGGTGCCTTTACAGAGCTTTCAAGAAAATCCTTATCTCCGGTTACGAGTATTTCAACACCCGCTTTTAAGGCAGAGCGGAGGATTGGGCGGTCATTAATATCCCTTACATCCGACTCGCCAGCACTTGGAGCATCCTCGGATGTAAGCGTTACCAAATCATAATGGGCTATCGAAAGAAACCGCTCCATCGCTTGAATCTTGGTCGGAAATTTACGGTTGAAAATCCGTCGCATTTCGTCAATAATCTGGTCGCAAAGCACCAAAGCATATGGAGGTTCCGATGCCTTTCGAAACGCCTGAAAGGTTGTGCTGTTTGGATTATAAATAGCGGAAATAAGCACATTCGTATCAAGCATTACTTTTATCGTTTGATGCTCTCTCACGAACCTTCAATCTCCGCCCTCACCTCTCGGACTAAACTCATAATATCTTCTTCGCTATTAATTCCTGCCTTTTCAAATTCACCGGTCATTTCCTTTTGCAGGGTGCGCATAGCATAGAGATTTGCGTTCATCACAATGGCATAATCGCCTTTACAGATGAAGGTAACTCTGTCTCCTTCAGAGACTTTTAATAGGTTTCGGATTTCCTTAGGAATCGTAACCTGTCCTTTGGACATTATTTTTGCGTTATCAATCACGGGAACATCCATGATATTTCGCTCCTTTCCAGCGGGATATTTCCTACTTATCCTACTTTGTACTATATGCCATGGCAAGAGGGAATACAACGGTTGTGTAAATCTATTAACGATGCCAAGGCTAGACGGATTCAATATTGGAATCGTTTTTATCCCGGGTGTCATTTACCTTGCCCGATTAATACACGCTATTCAAATTACCTTATTAAGCCGTTCGTATCTTCTTTCGAGCCGTTCGGCCCAATTGCATTGCCAAAATTCTGCACAGCATATAGATTACAATTATACCTTATTATGGGAGGAGGTGACAGGCAATGCACAAATTCAGATTATTAGGACTAGTTTTAGCTTTTCTTCTGGCGGTGTCGCAGAGTGGAGTGATTCCAACCGGTTGATTCAATTGGCATAATCCAATACTGCAAAATAGGGGCCCATCAGGCATGATGGATTTAATTAGCCTCGCTATTGAAAGGAGCAGGTTTTTAATGAAGAAAAAACTATGGATGCTTGGTTTAACTTGTTTAATCGTGTTCGGTTTCTCTTTTTATCATTCAGATCCGTTGTTAGCCTTTGATATGGGTCTTGAAAGAAATAACATGACCTCATATGAATTGGAGTCGATCGATAAAATAGGGCAAGACTCTAGCCAACCGGGTGATAATCTTGAACTGCAAAAGAATATAGAATTAGGCAGAAAATAAGCAGAGGCTGCAGAAAGTAACTTTATCAAAAAGGCTGTTAGAGATACAATAAATGGAACTACGGCGGAAATACCAAGATCAACATTGCGATCTTCATGGTATTTAACTGGTTTGAACACATATAAATCTTATGGCGGCAACGGGACCGGTACCAGTAACAGTTATTGGACATCAGGTTTAAGAAATAGAAATGGTTCACTTGTAGAACTATATGGCTATAGGTGGGCTAAGGGTTGGGGGACCACTTCGTTCACCGTCCCGAATACCGGCAACTATTCAGTGACAGCTAAATACAGGATAACTGGCAGAATAGTATCCGGGAATTTAAGAGTAAAAGTCCAATTTATAGATGTAAATGACAATCGTACCAAAGAAGCCAATTATCTAGATTTGAATTCTGGGTATTATGATAACGTACTTCAACAACAAACTCGCGATTTTTATTTGGTCGGAGGTCATACCTATACCGTCGTATTTGAATCAGCAACAGAAGCATCTGGAGTAATGGGGCCATCAATGGCAGATTTTCTGAACACGGAGCTTGATGGAACACAGCGAAATGTTGATTTTGAATGGTTAGAAATAACTAATTAAGGGGACTACCCATTATGTCTTATGACGTAATTCTAGTTATCGCCGCGGCAATCTGTATAATGTATTATTATCATGTAGCTTCTTCATCGAAAAGATATTTTCAAATGACATTTCAATTATTGTTGATTGGTATTATCCTTTGGATTAGCCCAAATCTAGGTCGTTATTTTAATTATTCGCCGTTAAAAATTGCTGGTTTCATTCTGTTCATTTGCGCTATAGGCATTCTAACAATAGAAGGGTTTTTCAACGGGTTGCGTGGCAAGAAGTAGGTTGAGATAATAACTGTGAAAGTGAAAAACGGTTTTAAGCTGGTTTCAGATTTGGAGCAACCGCAGGGAAGGTATTGTAAATAATTTTGTGTATCCTTCAGCAGTAATCAAAAATTGGGGGCCTTTAGAGGAGACAAAACCCCTTGTAAGTAGGTAAATAAACTACAGCTGGCTTTCGTTTCTGTACAGAGCAAAGCCAGTTGTAGTTTCTCCTCGGAATTTTGTGTTACTAAATCATAATGAGCAATCGAATGACACCGCTTCATCGCCTGAATCTCGGTCGGTAATTTACGGTTGTAAATCTGTCGCATTTCGATCACCCCATATGCTGGACACATGCATATTCACAGGGATTACCCACGACCATATTGATAATACCTCCCATCGGGACCATGATAAAAG
>DHGD01000020.1:5419-6461 GCA_002402575.1 Syntrophomonas sp. UBA4807 | reverse complement strand
CCATCCCCCGGTTTACCGCCGCCTCAACCGTATCGTTGTCATAATCCGGGCAGCTTATTATTGCGACTTTGGCCATATATCCTCCTTTGCCCTCAAGCAGGCACTATTACATCATTATAATTCTTAACCACTCTTTTGGGTAAATTATATATTATTGTCCCTGATGGTATAATGGATGTGCGTTGTACAAAGGCTATCCGTGCCGCTACGAAGTGCGCTCCTCCTTCCCGCACGCTGACCTTTACACTACCTGTTCAGCCTAAGTGCTGCCAGAAAATTATGAAGGCCGGCCAGCGTATCGCTGGCTGGTCTTACTGCGGGCTGCTTTTCACAAAGCGGGCTGCCTCTCAGGCGGCGTTAGGATGCGAGTTTGCGCGCTCGCGATAAGCGCAGAGGTCTGGGTTTTAGGCATTTAGACCCTGTTAACAAATTCCGGCCAACTCTTGAGCGTGCTGTTAACCAGCCCCTTGCTGACTCTGCAGTCCAGATTCCTGGGCATTCTGTCCTCCTTTCTGTCCGGAGCTGCCCTGAGTAAGCATTTTCTTCAATTCCTCAAGATTTTGCACTGATATTTCTGATTTTATCAACACCAGTTGTTTTTGCTGCGATTCCACGGCCCGTTTAACATCGTTTAAGGAATATTCGGTCTTAGTAAAGCTCTCCGTATTCTGTCCCTCGTCCTTCATCTTGAGCATATCCCAGTTCTGCATCAGGGCTATAGCATGCTGTTTGGCCGTTTCCCATTGCGTTACATTGCCAAGGGCGGCAATTATCATCACTTCATATTTCACCCGGTAATATGGTGGAGGAAGTTTGGTTTTTAAAGCTGACGCCATGTCGGCATAAAAGCGGTAAAGTTCAATAGCGCCCATCAGGCTCGGTTCAGCCTTTTTATCATTGATGCTCATAGTCAGGTCTTCCATGGTTTTTTCAAACTGATCCCTTACTTCTGGGGTCAAACCGGCTTTGATGGCTTCCGGTTCCAGGCTGTTCCATTGCTGATTGATTTTGCGTATGCTCTCGATGGCCTGGGTCCATTCAA
>DHGD01000020.1:0-5300 GCA_002402575.1 Syntrophomonas sp. UBA4807 | reverse complement strand
TGCTGCTGGCCCGAACTTCCCTCTTGCTGCATCGGTATCTCAATGAAGTTTACTTTCTTGCCGATGGTCATTATTAAGGTATCGGTCTCTTTCACTATTTTAGCGAAACTTTCCGGCTCTTTGGATTCGTTCTGGGTGCTCTGGGCCTGGTCTTGGGGCTTCTTTTCGGGTTCTTTTAAGGAGCAACCGGTAAATGCAGTAATGAATACCAGCAGGAGTATTACCGTTATCTTATTACAACCGGATTCTCTCATCGGTTCACCTCGATCATAAAGGTATAATATTAGGACAAAACTGTGTGGATATAGATTTAGATTATCCAGAACGGCTTACTATCATTCCTTGCCGAATGGTGAATGTGGCAGCTGCAAAGATCAGGCCTTCATAAAAGAAAAAGAGGAGAGTTTCCTCTCCTCCGCGGACTAACTGGGGTTAATCCATATCCTTTCGTCAATCCATCAATACTTAAAACCCAGGTTAAGGAACCTGAATTGATGGACCAAGCTTATTTACTAGACTACCGCCTAAAGGCGGCCCGGTATGCAGGCTTATGCAAGCAACTGCAATTTAATTGGCTTTTGCCATCTGGTTCATGCTCTCTATCTTGCGACAAATCTTCTTAATAGTGCGGGGATATATTACCAAATTCCCCTGTTTGTAATGTTTGATATAGTCTACCAGTTGATGGCGGCCTAGAATCGGAACTTCTAATTTCTTCTTCTGATTCTGCCGCAAAGTAATATGGTCGCACGATAGAACGATGACACCCTGGGTGGGTAGATTCTTAACTCCTACTACCTTCATGAGAAATCCACGCAGTCGGTATTCATGCGAATCAACCTGGCCTATCGGATTAGTAATCATTTTTGAATAGCCACTCTTCTTGTGAAGAATCCAGTTGTCTTTGCTGTCAATATCGATGATTCCGCCCCGTTCACCGCCATAATTCTTGGTCTCAATGTGAAATATGCCATTGGGGCCGACAACTACAGTGTCATATTCATTGGTATGTTCCGGATCAGGACCCAGTCTGATGTTATGATAAACCTGATATCTCGATTTTGGGCTTTCCAGGCTGCCCAAAACTGCGCGAACTTTGTGTTCGCCTCTGTCTCCGCTGGCCATGATTTGCTTCTTTATCTGATTCTTCTTGTCACGGTAGCGAACCGCATAAAAGAAGTAGATGGCAGCAAGCAGAACCACCACAATGGGAGACAAAATTATTAAAATATTCACTTCTCTCTCCTTTCCTTAATTATTCCTGGAAACTATATCACTTTTAATTATAGACATATCCTGGCATTATGGCAAATGTACCGCCGATAAATATCTTGACAAAGTCCGATTCGGTTATTTAGGATGTGGAATTAGTTCGGTTGAAATAAACGCCTAATCACGGTATAATACTCAAGTACAAATAATCTGCGGATGTGGCGGAATTGGCAGACGCACCAGACTTAGGATCTGGCGGCTAACACCGTGGGGGTTCGAGTCCCTTCATCCGCACCATAAGAAATAAAAAGGAGGATAGCCTCCTTTTTTATTTCTTGCTGACAGCCCCGTGTCCGCTTTACGTTTTATGCGGTTCGCTAACCGTTGCCATCTTTACAGCCCCCAGTATGTCATTCTAATACCTCGTGATATAGGTCTTAAAGCCTGCGCCCTGGAGCAGGCCACTGCTTATTTCCGCCCCGCGTTTATTCCAATAAGCCCCCAGTTGTACCCGGTACAAAGGCCAGCGCGTATTAACAAAACCGAGTTCGAGTATGCCCTGGCCTATCAAAAAGGGATCAATCGATACCTTACGGGTGTGTTTTAACAATACCGCTGCCGCCTCTGCTTCGGTTGGCCAGCAGCCTTCGCGCTGGCGCCATTGATCGTATATTAAGGCCAGCGCTGCAGTAACGTGTGGAGCGGCCATACTGGTTCCCGACAATAATTTATAGCCGCCTCCCGGCCAGGCAGAATATATTTCGCTGCCCGGCGCGGCTAGATCAATCCCGTCAAAGGAGTTGGAATATCCAGCCACGGAGCCATCACGGGCAACGGCCGCAGTGGTGATTACCTCCCAAATATAAGCCGGAAATGAAAAGACCTCATGTGTTTCAGGATTGCCGTCGCCCTGATTGCCTGCCGCTACAACTACCGCAACCCCGCTGTCCACCAAGCGGCGGATGCTCCATGCCATGATGGCGTCATAATAACCGGCCCCGAAGGAACAGTTCACCGCTATGACCCGGTCCTTTTCCGCACAGTTCTTATTGTAATGATAGATATGGTTAAAGGCGTCTACAATATTCTGGTCCACCTTAGCGTCGCCGAATACCTTAAGCGGCATAATTCTGGCTTCCGGCGCCACTCCGCAGCTGGCCCCAGCTATAGTCCCGGCTACATGGGTACCGTGTCCGTTGTCATCGCTTACATCGGCCGTATTTCCCACAGTGCTGAAATTACGCGGATTAAGGATACGGCCGCTAAATTCAGGATGATCTATGTCCAACCCGGTATCTATCACAGCCACTACCGCACCTCCGCCACGACTGTGCGGCCAAAACGATGGAGCCGAAACGAATTCCAAGTTCCAGGGCAGTTTTGTCAAAGGTGTGGCTTCATTTATAATGAAGGGATGCAGGCCCCACCCAGATGATTGACGTAAATGCATGATATCCCTCCTTGATCCATGGTGTTCATGGCGGCATATATTTCCACAATATTCATGCCGTTTGAGGAAGGTTACCACTGGCAGACAAATTGAGCAGTTAGCCTTAGGGGGGCCTTAGCTGATTGCCAGGCATAATGGGGAGGGGCGGAAAGGCGCATTTACGGCTCCAGGCTGCAATGTACACAGTATTCCTAGTACATTGACGCCATAAAGGCGCTATGCTAATATTAATTGAGTTAATAACCGCATATTTTATCCAGCGCGGCCGAGGGACAGGCCTTATAACGCCCGGCAACCAGCCAAGATCCTGCGGCATTGGTGCCAAGTCCTGCAGACCATAGGTCTGGCAGATAAGCGTAGCAATAGCCAACTTGCCTCTTTGCATTGGACAAAGGGGCATTGCTGTTTTAGGAGGTTTCCTCTTGATCGAAATCAAGAACTTAACCAAGATATATCATACTGCCCATCAGGATATACTCGCCCTGGATGATGTCAGCCTGTCGGTCAAACGGGGGGAGATTTTCGGCATTATCGGCCTTTCCGGCGCAGGCAAAAGCACATTGATCAGATGCATCAATATGCTGGAAAAACCCACCCGTGGTTCAATTATGGTGGACGGCCAGGATATCACCCTTTTAAAGCAGCAACAACTGCGCACCGCCCGACAAAAAATCGGCATCATCTTTCAACAGTTCAACCTGCTGTCTTCCCGCACGGTTTTTGATAATGTCAAATTCCCGCTGGAGATCACTGGGATTCCTGCCCAGGCAGCCCGGCAGAGAGTGGAGCAGCTGCTCGATATGGTAGGTCTGAGCGACAAGGCCAGGGTTTATCCCGAACAGCTCAGCGGGGGGCAGAAGCAGCGGGTGGGCATAGCCCGGGCTTTAGCCAATGACCCCAAAATATTGCTGTCCGACGAAGCCACCTCAGCTTTGGACCCACAGACCACGCGTTCCATTTTGAAGCTCTTGAAAGACATTAATCGGCAGCTAAATCTGACCATCCTCTTGATCACTCACGATATGAATGTGATCAAACAAATCTGCGACCGGGTAGCGGTAATAAACAATTCCCGCATCGAGGAAGTTGGCGATGTGTTATCCATTTTTTCCAACCCACAGACCCCCACCGCGCAGAGTTTTATCAAGGCCATTATCAACAAAGACGATCCCCAGGAATACCGAAAGGATCTTATCAAACAGCACGGTGACAAGTATTCGCGCTTGATCAGGGTTTCTTTTATCGGAGCCTCGGCAGGTGATCCGGTCATATCAGCCATGATCAAACGATTCGACGTTGACGCCAATATACTGCACGGCAATATCGACAGGGTCAAGGATGTGCCCTTCGGCCATCTGACCCTGGAGTTGATAGGCTCCCGGTCAGGAGTTGAACGTTCCATGAGTTTTCTCCAAGATAACGGCCTGGATATAGAGGTATTATAGATGATCTTATCTGCACATGCTGTCTTCGCCAACATCGATTTAAACGCTTTTTGGGCGCAGAACTCATGGATCGGGGAAAAACTGGCCACAGCCACCTGGGAAACCTTCTATATGGTAATAATTTGCACCGCATTGAGCTATCTTTTCGGGCTTCCTCTGGGTGTGATACTGGTTACTACCGAAGCCGGTCATGTTCTCGAAAACCGTTGGGTCAACCGCAGCCTGGGCGTGATCGTCAATGCCACCCGTTCCATTCCCTTTATTATCTTTCTCATCCTGGTAATTCCTTTCACCCGCCTGGTAGTTGGGACTTCTATAGGCACAACGGCGTCAATGGTGCCCCTGACCCTGGCAGCCATACCTTTTGTGGCCCGTATGGTTGAGACTTCTTTCAAGGAGATACAATGGGGATTAATTGAGGCGGCGGTATCTATGGGGGCCAACGCCTGGCAGGTTATCGCCAAGGTATTGATTCCTGAGGCCATGCCCTCAATTATTTTGGGCGTCGCTATCACCACTATCAATCTGGTCAGTTATTCGGCCATGGCCGGTATTGTGGGAGGAGGTGGACTGGGGACTCTGGCCTATTACTATGGTTACCAGCGCTATGAAGATTTAATAATGTGGGCTACCGTCATCGTACTTATTATATTTGTGCAGTGTGTTCAGGTTTTGGGTGATAAAATGGCAGCCCGGGCAATTAACAAGAGGAGGTAAGAAAAAATGAAACGGATTTTGATGCTGGCAGCATGCCTTATACTGCTTCTCACCACAGTGGTTGGTTGCGCCAGCAAACCGTCAGCCGATGGCAACCAAAACGCTGCCGCTCCGGCAGCAACAAAGCTGGTGGTAGGCGCAACTGCTAAACCCCATGCGGAGATTCTTGAAGTGGTCAAACCCCTGCTGGCCAAAGATAATGTCAACCTGGAGATAAAGGTTTTTACCGATTATGTACAGCTTAACCCGGCCTTAAAAGACGGGCAGATAGATGCCAACTTCTTTCAGCACATCCCCTATTTAGACGACTACAACGCCAAGAATAATTCTGATTTGGTCTGGACGGTAAAAGTACATAATGAACCCATGGGTATATACTCCAAAAAGATTAAGACCCTGGCAGAGCTTCCCGACGGAGCCAAAGTAGGCATACCCAATGACGCCACCAACGGAGGCAGAGCCCTGATGGTATTAGA
>DHGD01000106.1:1313-9797 GCA_002402575.1 Syntrophomonas sp. UBA4807 | reverse complement strand
TAAATATTGGTGCCCGAGACCGGGGTCGAACCGGTACGATCGGTAAAGGTCGCGGGATTTTAAGTCCCGTGCGTCTGCCTATTCCGCCACCCGGGCAGTGTTTTTATAAAGATGGAGGGCGGAGCCGGATTCGAACCGGCGCATGATGATTTTGCAGACCATAGCGTTAGCCTCTTCGCCATCCGCCCCCAAGTGGCGCATTTCGCGCAGTCATAATTCTATCAACTTTATCTTTATAGGGTTATTGCAACCCACAAGCTAACAGGCTCTCGTTAATCAGCGATAATGTCATGCTATAACTCGTCAGGGAAAATGTCATCCCCCGGTAAACAGCTATAATGGGAAAATGAAAACAGAAATGGGTAAACCAGAAGCAAAAAAATAACTATTATCGAAGAATTACTAGCAGCCCGGTTTCTTTCAACCCATTGGCTCGGCAGACATGCTGGTCAAACGCAAAAAACCGAGAGCCGTAAGGCTCTCGGTTTTTTGCTTCATGATACCCGGAACCGAACTTGAACCGGTACTGGGTTTACTTTACTTTTTAGAATAATCATAAAAACCCTTACCGCTCTTTACTCCATAATGTCCTGCTCGAACTTTTTGTTTCAGTGCCAGAGAAGGACGGAATTTAGGATCGCCGAATTCCTTATAGAAATATTCTATTACCATTAGCAATACGTCAATACCTACCAAATCGCATAACGCCAAGGGGCCAATAGGCATATTGGCGCCGAGTTTCATAGCTTCGTCGATTTCCTCGGCTGAAGCCACACCTTCCTGGTAAGCTGTGGCGGCATCGTTGAGATAGGGCACCAGGATCCGGTTAACAATAAATCCGGGGGCTTCTTTAGCCCGTATAGCCTTCTTACCGATAGTCTGACACGCTTCCATGGCCAGTTCGACTGTTTCCTCACTAGTATCAGCTCCTGGTATCACTTCCACCAGTTTCATGACCGGCACCGGATTGAAAAAATGCATCCCCACGATCTTGTCCGGCCGCCCACTGGTAGCGGCAATTTCAGTAATGCTAAAGCCCGAGGTGTTTGAAGCTATAACCGTTTGCGGCGGGCAAATGTCGTTAAGATCTTTAAAGGCCTTCTTCTTGATATCAATATTCTCAACTATGACTTCGATTACCAGATCGCAGTCTTGGAAGTCAATGTTATGAGTGCTGGTAGTAATATTATTTAAGAAATCGGCTTTATTCCGTTCAGTTATTTTACCCTTGCTTACATCCCTATCCCAATTCTTGATCATTCCTTTTATTGCCCTATCCAGAAAGGCCTGCTCCAAATCAATAAGTACGACTTGCAGCCCGGATTGAGCCCCCACCTGCGCAATTCCTGCGCCCATGGTTCCAGCTCCTAATACTCCCAGCTTGTTAATAGCCATTACAAATCCCCCCTCTACAAATTTAAAGAACTTCAATGATGGTAGCCATGGCAGGTCCCCCGCCAGCACAGAGTGAAGCGCAGCCATATTTCCTATTTCTGCGTTTTAATTCATGAATTGCGGTTACAATCAGCCTCAGTCCGGTACTGCCTACCGGGTGTCCTAGGGAGATGCCGGACCCGTTGACATTGATCTTATTCGGATCCAATTTTAATTCACGGTTGCAGGCTAGAAACTGAGCGGCAAAAGCTTCATTAAGTTCCCACAGATCAATATCATCAGCTTTCATATTGGCCAACTTCAAAACCCGATTTACAGCGGGCACAACCCCTATTCCCATAATTTTAGGTTCTACCGACGCTGAAGCGGTGGCCACAATACGAGCCAGTGGTTTTATGTTCAATTCTGCCGCCTTGTCGGCCCCTAGTATGATTGCAGCACAAGCGGAATCATTGATGGCAGAAGCATTGCCAGCGGTTACCGTGCCATCTTTTTTAAAAGCTGGCTTTAACTTGGCCAAGGATTCCAGGTTTACTTTCGGATTGGGATGTTCATCGGTATCAAATACAGCCGTTCCTTTCTTGGTTTTAATTTCAATGGGGATCAGTTCTTCTTGAAATTTGCCTTCTTTAATAGCCTGGCAAGCCCTTTGATGACTTATCAGTGCCCATTCATCCTGTTCCTCGCGGGTAACATTATACATCTCAGCCAGGTTTTCTGCGGTGATGCCCTGATGGTAGTTATAGAAAGCATCAATCAAAGCATCATAAAGCATGCCGTCTTCTAATTTACCCGGGCCCATACGATAGCCCATCCGTGCTTTGAGCAACAGATACGGGATATTAGTCATACTTTCCATACCAACCGCAGCTCCGACGTCAATCTTGCCCAGCATTATTTCCTGGCAGAGGATTTCAGCAGCCCGCATCGAGGAGGGGCATTGCTGATTAATGGTTAAGGACACTGTCTCTACCGGGCAACCCGCGCCTAAAGTGACCTGACGGGCAGGATTGCCCTTGCAGCCCGCTTGGTATACATGTCCGGCGACCACTTCTTCGATTATTGCGGGGTTAACCCCAGCTTTATTAATAGCCGCTTTGAGGGCGATAGTTCCTAAATCAACGGCAGAGAAATCCTTGAGAGTTCCCATAAAGTCACCTATCGGTGTTCTTACCGCACCGGCAATAACGGCCTCACGCATATTCTGTGCCTCCTTTTCATTTGAGCATCAACAGCACAAACTAATAAATAAGTGAATTCACCTCATTTTATAGATGTTCAGAGGGTCGATCTCTTCCCGCAAAATACGAATTTCATCTACTAAAATGGGATCCGCCTCTGTAGCTCGGGATACATCAATGTCAAAACCGGTATTGGCTTTGATATCTTCGGGGGTTATTCCGGGGAAATATCTGTCGAGGTACATTATTTTGTCGCCTTCATCAAACTTGCATATACCCATGGAAGATATAAAACAGCCGGGGCCTCCCCGCATGCCTAATTCCTCGCGTCTCACCAGAGTGCCTTCCGGCCACTTTTTCACCATCCAGCCAGGAGTAGTAAGGTAATCAACGAATTCACATACCCGTCGTTTCTGGTGGGCCATGAGTATAACGGTAGTTTTAGCAAAGACTCCGATATCAACTGCACCGGCCGTTCCCGCCAGTCTCTTCAAAGGCTTATTATAATCGCCGCCAATAAAGGTGGAGTTCACATTTCCATATTTGTCAATTTGCGCACCGCCAATAAAGCCAAAGTCTATTTCGTTCCGGCTTAGCGGATAAAGTCCTTCCGGGTCACCCATTTGCCAGGAAGATCCGTAAGTTAAACGGCTGTCCATAATAGATATGGCCAATTCTTTGGGGTTGGCATCGGCCTGCCCGGTTTCCACGAAAATAACCATATTGGGGCTGTAAATCATCTTGGCTAGTTGGGTAGCCACCAGGGGCAAACCGGTTCCTATCAGGCCTTTCTTACCATCAAAATTAGCCAGGAATCGCGCCGCATAAACTACCATGGCCTCGGCTGGAGTATATTCGCTTATTTTTGCATATTGTTGTGTCATTATTTCACTCCTCCTTTTCTCCTGGGAACATACCCGTACGGCGGGAGCGCGCGCAGTTTTTCCAAACGGCTGGCGCCTAACTTATCCAAATAATCTTCATGCCCCTTACATCCAAAAATCCAGGTATCGGCCCACTTGTCGAAACCTTCCTGGCTTGAACAAGAGTTGGCGTACTCCTGGAGAAATGGAATATCCATATCATAGTAATTATAGACCTGACCTGGATGTGCCCCCCATGGCACTTCAACCACCATGTCTACTGAAGTACAAGGGATGCAATTGCGATTAGGTTCTTGCCTTATATATGATTCCGGCACTATCCGTTCGGCGGTAACAATTACTTTATTGGCTCCCAATGCTCCGTAATGATCAAAGGCTAGGCTGCCGTCGATCCTGACCGTACCTTCTTCACCCGCCATCTGCACATGGCAAATGCACACATCCAATTTAATGGCCGGGATTAACTGCACGGTCCCCATATCAAAGAAAGGATCTTCCATCAAAACATATTTTTTATTGGGCAGCATTTCTTTGTTTCCGGCTACCTCAGCTACTTTGGATAAATTATCATAAGCCGGGTTTAAAATATCGGTTCCAATACAAGTCTTGGAGGCAATAAAGGGAACTCCCGCCTGTAGGGCCAATAAGCCAATACTTACATCCAGGTGACCAATATCGTCAATAATAATAGTTCCTGATTCAGCCCTCCTTTTTATATTGGGAGAAATGCCAAAGGCGCCATTGGATGTATAACATCCGCGATAGGCCGCGACGCACCCGCCTCCCACGAGTATATCGCCTGATTGCGAACAGGTTCCCAGCAGCACCAGATTCTTTTTCCTCTGCCGCACTATTTCTATAGCCGCCGCCACCGGCCTCCTATCTTCAACTATGCCGCCAAACAATAAGGTATCTCCATCTTTTACTTCCTGTATGGCTTCCTGAAGGCTAACCACTTTACTCATATCCATCCTCCTTCTCATTTTTGAATTAGCCCCTTACTTACTGGACCTTGATCTGTATCCCCAAGGGCTTGTCGCTCTCAAGTTCTCTAATCTGGAAGCACCGAGCTTGTTCAGGTATTGGTCGCGAGACGTTATGCCCAGGATCCATTCTTCCATCCATTCGTCATAGCCCTCATTGCTGCGCGCCGCTGCTACGTAATCTCTGATAAACGCTATGTCAGTATCATAACAACCATGGACTTGACTGGGATGCCCTCCCCAGGGGACCTCCACGACCATGTCAACTGCAGTACAGGGAATCTGGTTGCGATTTGGGTCACGGCGCAAATATTCTTCCGGTACTATTTGTTCGGTGGTAATAATCACTGTTCGAGCCGCATGAATAAAATAATGATCAAAAGCCAGACTGCCGCTAATCCTGGCGGTTCCCAATTCTCCCGCCATGGAGGTGTGAATTATGGCCACATCAGCAGGCATGGCGGGCAGTAGTTTTACCATACCCTGGTTATAAAAAGGATCCTCCATCAGCTCAAACTTCTTCCTGGGGATCATACCTTTGTTGCCAGCCATCTCAAATAGCACTTGGTTCCTGTCCATCTGGTCATTTAGCACATCACTACCCAGAGTGGCGCGGGTGGCCACGAAGGGGCAGCCGGCCATGGCCGCCATGGCGCCATAGATAATGTCCAAATGCCCGATCTCATCCGGGAAGAACTGACCTGCCTCGATCTTGCGAAGCGTTGCGGGAGACAGCCCAAAAGTGGCTATCCCGGTGTAACAACCCCGCCAGGCCGCCGCGCATCCCGCTCCAACCAAAATGTCTTCAGCCAGAGAACACTGTGCAAGCAAAATTAGCCCCCGCTTCTGCTGACGTACAATTTCATAGGCAGCAGCCATGGGCCGACGGGTATCAATGAAAGCTCCCAGCATAATAACATCACCGTCTCTAATTTCACCGATGGCTTCTGATAGAGAAACTATTTTGCTATCCCTGATTTGTCTGGTTTTTTGGTTAAATAAATCATTCATAATCTACAGCCTCCAAAACTGACCGCAACTCGGGGCCTATCTTTACCCGTTGTTGATTATCTTCTTAGGACAACACACTTTTGCCAATGATGATGCGCTGTACCTGTGCGGTTCCCTCGAAGATTTGCAGGATCTTAGCATCCCGCATCATTTTCTCCACCGGATAGTCTCTGCAGAAACCGTATCCACCCAGTATCTGTACGGCGTTGGTAACTACCCGGTTGGCGGCATCGGCGGCAAAGCACTTGCTCATAGCGGATAAATCAGCAGACATCAGTTTTTCGTCCAAAAGCCAGGCGGCTTTCTGCCACAGCAACCGGGATGCTTCTATATCCATGGCCATATCCGCCAACATGAACGCTACAGCCTGATGATTGCCAATGGTTTTCCCGAAAGCCTTGCGTTCTTTGGCATAATCTCTGGCATATTCAAACGCCGCTGAGGCTACCCCCGTCGATGCTGAGGCAATGAAAGGCCGGGATGAATTAAAGGCTTTCATGGCTAATTTAAATCCATCGCCTTCTTCGCCAATCCGGTATTTCTGGTGCACTTTTACGTTGTCAAAAATGATTTCAGAGGTTTCGGAGCAGCGCATGCCCATTTTATGCTCGCTCTTGCCAAAGGACACACCTTCCGATTTGGTATCCACCATAAAGAAGGATTGCCCCTTATTCCCCTTGCTAGTGTCATGACTGGCTAGAACCGTCAACTTATCGGCATGTTTGCCATTGGTAATGAAAATTTTGGTGCCATTAATAATGTAATAGTCGCCGTCCTTCTTACAAGTTGTTCTCACCGCGGCAACATCTGATCCGGCTCCCGGTTCCGTCACGGCGTAGGCGGCCAATTTGCCTTCCTCACACAGGCTGGGATACCAATAATCCCACTGTTCTTCTGTGCCTCCATACAGGACTGGCTCAGAGGCTAGCATATTAGCGATAGGACTGATGGCTATGCCCAGACAGCCGCGGCATAATTCTTCGACCACCATACACAAACCTACATTGCCAAACACCATGCCATTGTATTTTTCCGGGGCATTCATGCAGTTGATTCCCAGGTCGAACATTTTCTTGGTCTCTGACCAAGGAAACTGCTCCGATTCATCATAAGCCGCCCGAACAGGTACGATTTCATTTTCCACGAATTTTCTTACTGTCCGCTGCAAGGCCAACTGGTCTTCGTTGTAGGTAAATCCAAATGCCATTATTTTTCGCCCCCCTGATATTAATTGAGTTGAAGAATAACCTCCTTTCTGTTTAACTAATTTTTAAAGATAGCAAAATGTATGCCATAAAAGCAGAATGGGGGTATAACCCCCAAAATACCGGACTTATTGATATTTATATAATTAGTTGCTTTTAGGTCGCGATGTCCAAAATCAAGGCCTGCCCAGGTTCAAAAACAGCCTTAAAGCCCTCTGGATTGCCTTCAGCAGCATTTGGGCAAAAGGCCAATCATTATGGTTAAATAACTAATCGGCAAACAGCGGGCATACAGAAAGTAAAAACCTGCCGGAGCAGGTTTTGTTGTAATCTATTATTTTGACTATCGATTAAACGTTTTCTTTTATTGACGTTATAGTGTTTTCGGATGTCAGTCCGTATCTTTTTATCTTCTTGTAAAGCCAGGACAAATCCATATCCAAAATTTCGGCAGTTTTGGTTTTATTATAATTCGTTTCTTTCAGCACTTTAGTGAGGATTTGTTTTTCATAATCTCTTACCAGCTCCTTGAGAGTATTGGTAGACACAAAACCGGGTTTTTCACTATCGATTTTCATGAAATAAAGGTGTTCCCTGGTAATAATGCGGCAGCCATCCAAATCCGCCAGTATAATGCCTCTTTGCAGCACATTTTGCAGTTCCCTGACATTGCCCGGCCAGTGATATTGGCTGATTAAATCCATAGCCCCAACAGACATCTCGGATACCTTGGTTTTCAAATCCTTATTTATTTCTAGCAGGAGATGTTTCACCAGCAGGGGCAGATCTGCAATTCTTTCTCTTAACGGTGGGATCTTCAAGCTAAGAACATTCAACCGATAGTATAAATCCTCTCTGAATTTTTGTTGTCTGATCATTTCTGCCAAATCTTTATTTGTAGCTGCTATAACCCTTACATTTACCCGAACCGGACGATGGCTCCCCAACCTTTCAAATTCTCTTTCCTGGAGGAATACCAGCAATTTTCTTTGCATCGTGGGGGACATCTCGCCAATCTCATCAAGGAAAATTGTTCCCCCATGGGCTAATTCGAACTTCCCGGTGCTCCCGCCTTTGCGAGCGCCTGTGAACGATCCTTCTTCATAGCCAAAAAGTTCTGCCTCCAAAAGATTTTCCGGTATGGCCGCACAGTTTACTCTGATAAAAGGCATTTTTTTACGGCAGCTGGCGCTATGTATAGCGTGGGCAAATAATTCCTTGCCGGTTCCACTTTCCCCGTTAATTAGCACCGTAATGGAGGGATGTAGAGCCGCCTTGTGTGCCAGGCTTTTCATGTCTATAATATTTGCGGCTTGTCCGATTATGTCGTCAAAAGAATACCGCGACGAGTAAACGCTGTGTACTTCATCCCGATACATATTAAGTTGTTGCGTCAGGTTATCAACAATATTTTTGGCATCCCATATATCCATAAATACACTATAGGAAAAACAGCCCTTAAGCTTACCTTTCTGAATCAAGGGTATGGAACTAGCTATCATATTATAGTTGTTCACCGTCCAATTATAACCAATAACGGCTTTGCCGGTCTTAATTACTGATAGACTGCGCGTCTCTGGTGTAATATCGCCGATTGGATGATCGATTACTTCCTCTTCCTTTTTCCCGAGAATTTCAAGGTAGGTTTTATTAATGAATTTCACTATCCCATTTTGGTCGATAATATGTGCGCACATAGCATTAGTTTCGAATAAGAAGTCTTTAACTACCTCTGATTCCAGCATTGTTACCCTCCTTTCGTCCAATTATGCTTTATAGGCGACTCTGAATGATAAGGTCAGGCAATAGTTTCGAAAATTGGTGG
>DHGD01000106.1:0-1277 GCA_002402575.1 Syntrophomonas sp. UBA4807 | reverse complement strand
TTGTTAAATAATTATATGGTTGCTGATAATAGAGTATTACCAGTATTATTGACGCTTCATAATAAACCTAATATGCTGCTATAATATGAGTAAGAATCTGTAAGGGGAGTCTCAAGAGACTCCCCTTACGTTGGAATGAAGGAGAGATTTGGAGGCATACCGGGGCGAAGCATTGTATTCCAGGCTTTACCTGTCCTTATATATCGGTTTCCGTTTTTCTAAGAATGCTTTCATGCCTTCTTTCTGATCCTCGGTGGAAAAGAGGGCGGACCAGGTTTTAATCTCATAGGTCAATCCCGATGCCAGATCGACATCCAAACTAAGGTTCAGGCATTTTTTAGCGGCTTTCATAGCCACCAACGATTTGGATGCCATAATCCCGGCCATTTTTTTGGCTTCGTTCAGCAACTGAGCTTTAGGCACAACTGCCGTAACGAGGCCTATTTTTAAGGCCGTGTCAGCGTCTACAGGCAATCCCGTCATAATCAGGTGTTTGGCCCAGCCAGCTCCTACCGCGCGGGTTAATCTTTGGGTTCCGCCTGCACCGGGAATGATGCCTAGATTAATCTCCGGCTGTCCGATCATACTGCCCTCCGCAGCAATGCGTATATCGCAAGTCAAAGCCAACTCGGAGCCTCCTCCCAAAGCCAGGCCGCTTATAGCTGCAATAACAGGTTTATCAAGATGATAAATCTTATCAAATGCTATTTTTATGGACTCAACAAATCTCTCCGCTTGCAGAGAATCAGCGGTTGACATAAATAGTATATCTCCGCCAGCAGCAAACGCCTTTTCTCCTCCGGTAATAATGACCGCTTTAACTTCATGGTCAGCTCCAATAACATCCATGAGCATCGAAAGTTCGCTAATCAGTTCATCATTTAGCGCATTCAATGTTTGGGGTCGGTTTAAAGTGATTGTGGCTATGCCAGCTTCCTTTTCATACAATAAGGTGTTTAATTCCATTAAGCTTCCACTCCTTTGATATGAATTCATTTTTTCTACGAACATCCACGTGCAGGCCATGAGCAGAATCATTTTGATGGGTCGGATGTAGTCCGCTGTTGGCAACAAACTGTATTTTTTCTATGCAATTACCTATGCATAGAGCGCAGGAGAGTACGCATCAAAATTCTCTCTGTGGTTGCATTGGTGCAAGTAACATGCCAAAGGCACGGGTACAATAAAATCCGTATCGAGGGGATTCATCATCACCACTCAAGCAGTTGAAATATAGTTTTTAGGCCAATGCATTGGGGAAAAAACCAATGGTTCTT
>DHGD01000054.1 GCA_002402575.1 Syntrophomonas sp. UBA4807 | reverse complement strand
CGGCGGTTCCTGATACGCCTGCTTATGCCTGAATCAGATACCCGTTGGTAAGGATAAACCTCAATTCTTTCCACTTTACATCCCTCATCTCCTAGGTGTTGCCACCTATTATAACAGCCACTTTTTGGCATTTTTGTCATTAAGGAGAATGTTGGTCGTGGAATTTTCCAACAAAATCATTCCCATTAAGGGGTTAAGACGGAATTTGTCTAACTGCCGGCTGTTTTCCGGGCTTTTTTTCATACATCTCCCATATCAGGCCTTCCAAGAGGTCACTTTCACTGACCACAAACCATTTCTTATCCAAAGCCAACATCAGGTTAAGCATTATCTGCAACCCATAGACGATGACGTCGGCTCGTTCGGGCTGCAGGCCCGCCACCCCGCGCCGCTCTGGCAGGGGCGTGTTGAGGAGGGTATGGTAAGCCTGTCTGACATCTTCCCGCTCCAGGCGCTGTCCATGCACCAGACTGCTGTCATAATGCCTCATTCCGTATTTAACCGCCACCAGACTGGTAGCGGTACCGCCGCAAAACACTAGGACAGCGTCAGCAAAACGCCTCCGCTCCTCTTTAACTTCCGCCAACAGCTCCATTATCTGGCTGTCATCGGGCTTCTCTTCGGCAGCCCGGACTGCCCCCAGCGGCAATGAACAAAGGAACAGCCCGCCGTTGCTGTGAATCAATTCAGTGCTGCCTCCGCCCAGATCTGCCACCAGTAAGGGCCGGCCCAGCTTTAGGCCCCGCTGCACCCCCTTATAGGTCAAAACAGCCTCTCTTTCCCCGCTTATAACCTCAACCTCTTTGTGCAAGCGCCTTCGGCATTGCTCTTCAAACCAAAAGCGATTGGAGGCTTCGCGCACCGCGCTGGTAGCCGCCATGCGGTAATCTTCCACCTCGGCCCGCTCGATAAGGCGCTGAAAGTGCTGCAGACAAATTATGGTCCGCTCCGCCGCTGGCCGGCTGATCTCGCCGCTGGCCGCAAGTCCCGCGCCAATCCGGGTGGTGTTGATGTGCCTCTCCATCACCTGTAAGCGGTCGTCTTCAACTTCGGCAATTATCAGCCGGCAGGAATTGGTGCCGATATCAATACTGGCATATCTCACTGATTTTTCCCCCTGTACGCTAAAAAGGCACTCCCCCATCAGGAAGTGCCCAATTATTCCGGTTTATTGATTATTTCTGCGCCGCCGCGGCTCAACCTTATTTTTCAAAGGCTGCATACGTTCGTCGCTCTCTTTAAGAAATTTGGCGATTTTATCGTCCAGGCTCAAATGAGCCCCGCCATGCTTGTTTCCTGGGACATAATGCCTTTCTCCTGAACCAGCTCGATCATTTGCGCCCGTTTCCCGGCTGGGGTTGCTTCGCGGCGGGGGGGTCAGATTGGCCTGTTTGATGGATAAGCCGATCTTCTTACCCGCGATATTGAGCACCTTGACCTTGACCATGTCGCCTTCCCGGATAAAGTCCTTGACATCTTTTACGTAGGTGTTGGCAATTTCAGAGATATGAACCAGTCCGACCATGCCCCCGGGTAACTCAATAAAGGCTCCAAAATTGGTTATTCCCTGAACTCTCCCTTCCAGGATGGCGCCGGGCACCATATTCGTTTGTTCTGTCGGCATAAAACTAAATGTCCCCCTAGAAATTTATAAGTTTCACTAGGTTCATTGTATTATGCACCGGGGTTGTAGTCAACATCATTAGTGGCGATTGTGGGCTTCATGGGCACACTATTTGTTTACTTCCATCAAAATCCTTTCGCCCTTTTTTACCATGCCCAGTTGTTCCCGGGCTATTCTTTCCACCGCCATGGGGCTGTTGAGCTTGTCCTTCTCCCCGGCAAGCTGCTGATTGATCTGTGTGACCTCCAGTTTTTTCATTTCCAAGGCCTCTTTTTGTCCGCTTAGTTTCCAGATGGTGTAACATCGCGGTATAAGTGTAACCCCAAAGAATACCACCACCAGCGTAAAGATTATGAACCGCGCGCGGGGTTGTCTACTCAGCTTCACTGTCCATCTCCTCCTCACCTGCCAGGCCCAGTATCTCCCCAGGAATGATTATCACCACTTCATAACCCTTGGACCGGGCGCGATTATATAAAGTGGCGACCGTACTGGCGCTGATACGCAGAGTGTTGGCAATCTCCGGTGTGGATTTGCCCATTTCCTTTAAAACCACGACTTGTTTTTCCCTGAAACTAAGCTTTTCAGCGCCTCTGATCTCTATTTTCATGTTCTCAGCTTATCCACATTTTTTCCACAGTCTGTGGACAAATATTGTACGAATTCATGCTGTTAATAGTTCTTGCCACAAGATGCTTATTCCTGCCTGAATACAATTTTTTTATTGTTCCTCATCATCAGACTGCCCGGACTGTTTAAGCGCCTCTACCCGGGCCAGGAATTTGCCTTCCAGCCAGCGCCAAGGCGCGCTCGCCCGGTAGGTAATGGCGCCTATGAAATCAACGTTGGCGCGGGCGGCCTGGCGCATAACCGGCCGGGTCTTAGGAGCGATAGTCTGAAAGTAGATGAAAATGCCGACAAACAGAGCCAGGATTATATAGACTCTTATTTCACCCTGATTAATTATCAGCAAAAAGGTGAACACCAGCAGAAGAATCAAGACCCATACCAGGAAATCCAATATATACAGCATCCACCTCCTGATAGAGGACAATGCCATACAGCACTGGTAAAACTGAAATACCAAGCCCGCTGCCAAACCTACCAGGAGGGTGTAAAAGAACGGTTCAAGCTGCGATAAAAACCAGGTCAACGTCAACCCCCCCTTCATTTTTCAATCTGACTCGCTGCATCTATTTAAGCAGTCGCTGAATTATGTTCTTGCCGCGGGATTTTAGATCAGCTGACTGAGCTTTGTATTCTATGCTGTTTATGTTACCGTCAACCGAGACTTTGCCATCGTCCAGGTTGAGGTTGCTGACATGCATATTATCTCCGGTGATGTACAGATACCCCAGCCTGCTTTCGATAATGATTTCCTTCTCATCGAAGGTGTTTACATTGGTGACGCCACTGATCTCCATGTGCTCCCGATTGACCAGCATAAGACTGTGCTCCGCCATTATTTTCCCTCCTTGCTTTTCCCGGTTAGCCTCCGATTTCCTATACCATAACAATATGCGTTTGGGTAAGGCATTTATGCCAGCCGAGCAGGGGCAGAAAACACGAATCGCCCCGTTTCCGGGGCGATGCTTCAGTCAATTATTCTGTACAAAGACTTGGCGTCATTGGCTTTGACGTTTTCTTTTATATCCAGCACCTCAAAACGAGTTTGTTTGTTGCCAATCAAGAGCGTAATTATATCGCCTTTTTTAATCTCGGTGGCAGGTTTCGCCACACGCCCATTTACCAGCACCCGTTCGCTTTCAGCACAATCCTTGGCTACGCTGCGCCGCTTAATCAAACGGGATACTTTTAAGTATTTGTCCAAACGCATTTTTATAGTATAGCTTCTTTAAAACCTTTGCCTACTTTGAAAGCCGGCACTTTGGTTGCGGCGATACTTATCTCCTTGCCGGTCTGCGGGTTTCTTCCCTTGCGAGCCTGACGGTCCCGTACTTCAAAAGTGCCAAAGCCGATCAATTGCACTTTGTCCCCTGCTTTCAAAGCATCCTGTATACTGCTGATAAAGGCGTTAACCGTCTTTTCAACGTCTTTTTTGGTCATCCCCGTCGCTGCTGCTACATCCCCAATTAAATCGGTTTTGTTCAAAACTATTCCTCCCCATGCAAGTTTTGGTAATTATATTACGCATATTCGCTGTATTCAGGCGAACTCCTGCAAAACGCATACAAAAATTTCTAATTATTGCGCTTTTAAAGGCCTTGCTTTTTGGCTTCTTCCCATAGCAGGTCCATTTCTTCAAGGCTCATGTCTTTTAAATCCTGTCCGCGACGACCGGCCTCCGCCTCTATGTAGTTGAAACGGCGCAAGAATTTGTCGTTGCTGGCCTGCAAAGCCTCTTCAGGTTCGATATCTTTCATCCTGGCCACATTGACCAGAGCAAAAAATACGTCTCCCATTTCCTCCGTCAATTCCTGGCTGCTCTCAGCCCGGCCCAATTCCTCGACTTCTTCTTTGAATTTGTCCAGGGCTCCCTCCACTTCCGGCCAATCGAACCCTGCACGGGAGGCTTTCTCCTGAATCTTGAAAGCTCTGAGGAGCGCGGGCAGCATCATGGGTATGCCTTCCAGAACGGTTTTTTTGCCCTCGCCTTTCTTGAATCCCTCCCAGATTTCCAGCACTTCGCCACTGGTGTGCAGGGACAAATCGGAAAACACATGGGGATGACGGTTAATCATCTTCTGCGAGACGGCTTCCGCCACCTGGGAGAGATCGAATTGCCCTTCCCGCTGCGCCAATGCGGCATGAAAAACCACTTGCAGGAGAACGTCGCCTAATTCTTCGCGAAGCTGCTGCATGTCCCCTGATTTTATCGCCTCTACCGCTTCGTAACATTCTTCAATCAGATAGCGGGATAGAGACTGATGGGTCTGTTCCCGGTCCCAGGGGCAGCCCGCAGGACTTAATAGCCTGTCCATAATGCCGGCCAGTTCTTCTGTTTTATCTCCAATCCGGCCCAAAGTTTGTTCCTCCTTTATCTGCCTGTAATACGTCTGATCATTTCCAGATCCATTTCCCGGGTTACCAGGAGCAGCAGCAGATAAACTGTCACCCCGCACAAGATGGCCCCGGCTGTCGCCATATGTGAATATATGTCATAGCTTAGCAGCCAATAATAGAAACTACGGGTTACCAGCGCCATTATTACAGTCATCACAGCCAATTTAAGCATACGCCCGGTTTCGTATTTGATCTCTGTATATTTCCTCAAGGAGACAATGTTGAGCAACGACCCCGCGGTAAATGCCGCTACCGTGCCTATAGCTGCTCCGCGAATATTTAAAGAGGGCACACTGGTCAATGTGTAGTTAAATAATACCTTGAGCATCCCGGTGATGATCAAATGGCGCATGGCGATTTGAGGCCGCCCGATGCCCTGCAGCCCGGCACTAGAGATCTGAAAAGCCGCCAGGACTATAGCTGAAAATGCCAACGGCTCCAGAGGCACTCCGGCTTCAGCCTGCCCGTAGAGCAGGTCGCAGATTGGGAATGCCAGTATAAACAGTCCGGCCGCAGCAGGAAAGGATATTATCATTCCAGCCCTAAAAGCGTAGTTAAGACGTTCATTTAACAATCCCCGGTCCTGCCTGGTTAGAGCCTCGGAAACAGCAGGCACCAGGCTGGTAGCTATGGCTATGGTGAAAATGGTGGGCAAACTTATCAAAACAGCGGCCATTCCCGCCAGATGCCCGTACAGTGCGGTTGCCTGGGAGGTGCTGAAGTTCAATGCTAAAAGCCGTCCCGGCACGATAATCGCGTCCAGCATCTGCACCAGAGGCAAAACCACCGCTCCGAATGAGACCGGAACCGCCAGGCGCACCATCTCCACAGCCAGGTCCCAGGAAGATGCCGAGGTGTGCCGCAGACTCAGGCCGGCTTGCTTCTGCTGACGACGATGACGATAATAGACCACGACCAAGACCAGCAGTCCGCCTACTCCGCCGACCACCGCGCCAAAGGTAGCGCCAGCGGCGGCGTATTCCAAACCCCGCGGGTATAACATATAAGCCAGAAACAGGACTGCAGTTACCCTGAATATTTGTTCAACTACCTGCGATACCGCTGTCGGCAGCATGGTCTGCTGACCCTGGAAGTAGCCGCGAAATACCGACATCAAGGCCGCCAGGAATATGGCGGGGGATACTGCCATGATAGCATAATAGGCTCTACCGTCCTTTAATACATACCAGGCCAGAGTATTAGAGGAGGCCATCACCAGGAAAGTTAACAGCAGCCCCAAAACCGTTAACAAGACCAGCGACACGCGCAGTATGCGGCGGCTTTCCCCGGGGAATCCCTGAGTCTCTTTGCGGGCGATAAGTATGGATATGGCCACCGGCACCCCGGCGGTAGCCAAGGCTAATATGGTGGTATAAATAGGATAGGCCATCTGATACAGGCCGATACCTTCGGCGCCAATCAGTCTGGCCAAAGGGATCCGGTATACGGCTCCCAGGATTTTGCTGATCGCCCCGGCAATGCTTAGAATTACCGCGCCTTTAAGGAAACTCTGGCGATGATTCATAAGTCCCTCCCCAATATCATAGGGTTTATTATATCACAGTAATCCCCGCCGGAGGCAAAGATACCCATTTGAGACGCTGCGGTATCACAAACCGGGCCGCCGCAAAACAGAAAAGAAGCGATCTAGGCTCGCGCACAAAAAGATCGCTTCTTAAAACTGATGTCCTACTGTTCCATTTGTTTGGCCAGGAATCCAGCAGCAGTCTCCGCTAATTTTACTTCCATATCACCTAATTTGACGCCCGGTTCTTTGGTGACTATTATGACTGCCCCGATGGGATCGCCCTGAGTTATGATCGGTGCAATGACCTGCGATTTAACGGTGTATTCGCGGTCTTCATTCATTATCACATGAACATTCTCATCATCGCTGGTCTCTATCGAGTTCATCATCAAGGTGGTTCTTTCCTCCAGAGCGCGTTCTACCGCCTTGCCGATGGACTTGCCCAAAAACTCCCTTTTGTTGGCTCCGGCCAGAGCAATGATAACATCCCGGTCGGCGATCATCGAGATGTGGCCGATAGTCTCGTGAAGGGAATCGGCATATTCCTTGGCGAAATCGCCCAATTCTCCTATGGGAGAATATTTCTTCAGTATAACTTCACCTTCACGATCAACGAATATTTCCAAAGGATCACCCTCGCGTATGCGCAAGGTCCGGCGTATCTCCTTGGGTATAACAACCCTTCCCAGGTCGTCTATGCGTCGTACAATGCCTGTTGCTTTCAATTTACATTTATCCCTCCTTTTTAAAAAAACTTGAAAATGTTGTTTTCTTTCTCAGTGATAGTATATAGCTGATGACAGGCTTTTATTCACTTTTCGCCGCGGCGCAGAAAAATTCTTAAGAGTCTATTCCCGGCGCTTAACGCTGCTCTAATATTGGCCGCATTGGTGCATAAAGGAACTATTGATGACTCATACTGAGGATGTAATTGAAATTCTCCATCTGTTTTTAAAGGTAGGGCATCATAAATGCGTTACATAAACCGCAAGCCGGGTGCAAACCAGGATGACCAGCCTCAACCCTCAAAAAATCCTGTTCAGGCCAAGACCGACCTCCGCTTAAGCGAGCTGTCCGTGCGGTTGGATGATAATTTGCAGGGGCTCGTGCAATTATTGGAAAACTGCTCTGACGCCGTCACCCGGAAATTAAGCTTTGGCCCCCAGGGTTCGATAAAGGCAGCCCTTTTATATTTTGACGGCTTAATTGACCGAATGGAATTGGAAGAACAATTTCTGCGGCCATTGCTGCGCCTGAGCAGCATTCCCGACGGCCTTCAATCCGAAGATCAGCAGCAGGTTGTCGACTTGTTGATAGGGCAGCTGCTGCCTATGGCCGAAATCAAGACCCTGACCACGCTGGAAGCGGTTTGCGACCATATTACCGCCGGGGACACCGTGTTATTAATAGACGGACAGCGGCAGGGTATTGTGGTTGGCACCCGCTCCTGGCAAGGCCGCTCCATCGATTCACCTGAGAATGAATCCACCATCTGGGGCCCCAAAGAGGGCTTTGTGGAGACCTTGCGTTTCAATACCGCTCAGCTCAGGCGGCGCTTAAAATCCACTGATTTTAAGATAGCCGCCATGTCGATCGGAAGAATTACCAAAACCAGCGTGGCGATATGTTATATAGAGGATATCGCCCCTGAGTCACTGGTGGCCGAGGTCAAAAGGCGTCTAAATGTGATCGATATCGATGCCATCCTGGATACCGGATACCTGGAAGAATATATCAGCGACCAGAAGTTTTCCATACTGGCTCAGGTAGAGTACACTGAAAGGCCGGACCGCATATGCGGGCATCTTCTGGACGGCCGGGTGGCCATTTTAGTTGACGGCTCCCCAATGGCCATGGTGGTGCCCACCAGCTTTCCGCAGTTCTTAATTGCCGGCGAGGATTATTATCATAATTTCGTGGCGGCGTCGTTGTTTAGGCTGGGGCGGTTACTAGCTTTTTTTGCAGCCTTGTTATTGCCGTCAATATATGTAGCGGTTGTTACTTATCATCAGGAGATGATCCCTTTACCGCTTTATCTCACCCTGATAGCAGCCCGGCAGGGAGTGCCATTTCCTGCCGCGGTTGAAGCTCTGTTATTAGAATCAACTTTTGAATTGCTACGGGAAGCTGGCCTAAGACTGCCACGCGCCATTGGCCCGGCAGTTAGTATTGTAGGCGCCCTGATAATAGGAGATTCCGCCGTCCGGGCCGGACTGGTGGGCACTCCTATGGTGGTGGTGGTAGCATTTACAGGCATCGCATCCTTTGTCACCCCCTCATATAACGCAGGCCTAATGGTGCGAATCACCCGCTTCGGCATGCTGTTCTTGGCGGCAACTTTAGGCTTCTTCGGCATTATGATGGGCTTGCTTCTATTGGCGGTACGAATGGCTTCTTTGTCTTCATTAGGCCAGCCCTATCTGGCTCCGGCGGCTCCTTTTAACCGATATCAGATCACTGATGTTCTAATACGCCGCCCCTGGACTCTCGCTAAAAACCGGCCTTACCGGGAAGGTATGAAAAACCAGACCCGGCAAAAGCTTCCCCCAAAATGAGAGGAGTCTTAAGATGCGGCGCGTTATTGTGTCAAGCATAATTTTGTTGCTGCTGGGGTCCGCCCTGGGAGGCTGTTACAACCGGGTAGAGATGGATGATACCGTTAGCGTAACCGGGTTTGGAATCGATGTGGAAGGGGAACAGAAGGTGCTCAGCGCTCAGGTCGCCAGCCCTTCCGGCAAACCTCAAGGAGGTGGGGCAGCCAAAGTGGAATCCCGGGTGTTAACTGAGAAATCCCCGGGTTATGCGCTGGCAGCGCGGCAAATCATGCTGCGCTTTCCGCGCACTCCGATCTGGTCACATTCGGCGTCACTGGTGATTGGGAGTCGGGTGGCCCAGAAAGATATGACTTTGATGATGGATTTTATAGCCCGCAACCGTTTTCTGCGTCCTAATTTAATGTTTTTTTTGGCGGCTGGGGCCACCCCCGAGGAAGTGATGAACGTCAAGACGCCTCCCGAAGAAAGCTCTATGCTCGGACTGGTCAAAATGATTGAGGGAGAGGGGGCGCGGACTGCNNGGAATTGAACCGGTCATACCTCAGGTAGAGATCCAAGAGGTGGAGGGCGAAAAGCAATTAAGATTTGCCGGTATAGCGGTATTCCGAGGGACGCACATGGTGGGATCACTGGATGAAAAGGAAACCAAAGGAATGGGTTGGCTTAGCAGTAAAGAGCTTCGGAGCGGTCTGTTTGCGGTTAATCTGGCTTCCGAGGACAATTCAGCGGCCGCCCGATTGGAGGATATAGTTACATTGGAAATCATTCACTCCAAAGCCAGCTTTACTCCTCATGTGAGCGGAGACGGTATCCTTGTAGAAATCAAAATTGAATCTGATGGTAATTTCTATGAACAGGCGACTACTGACAATCTGCTAACCAGCGAAAATATAGCCCGGATAGAATCTTTGGCAGCCAGGGTTATCGAGGACCATGCCCGAGCCTGTATTTACAAAGCCCAATCTCTGCAAAGCGATATTTTCGGCTGGGGATTAATGATCAGCAGACAAAATCCTAAAGCTTGGGAAAACTTAAAAGATAATTGGCCAGACAATTTTAGCAGGATTCAGGTGCAATTTAAGGTCGATTTTCGAATCCGCCGCACTTATTTGACTGAGCAGCCAGTACCGATAAGGAGTTAATGAGGGGTGAGCCGGAATGATAATAGCACTGTTTTTTTTGTTGGTTATAGCGCTGGCAGCTCTGGATATACCTTCCTTGACACGCCAGGGGCTATATAAAGATATAGCTGTTTATTCGCTTTTTATGCTCACTGCCATATACCTGGCTATGGTGCAGTTTTATCATTGGCCCTTTATTAATCCGCTGGTTGAGTTAGCCCGGCAAATGCAGAGTCCTTAAGCAAGCCTATGATTACTATACAGCAGAGGTGATTTCGTGGCGCGTTTGACCAACCTGCAATTATTTGGGATAGTTTTTGTAATCATGTTCATTACTCCATATGAGATCATGGCTAAATTATTGGCCATGATTGCCGGACAACATGGTTGGATAACTATATTGGGTTCGATCTTGCCTGGTTTGTTGCTGGTATGGATTTATTATTACATACTGGTCAATAGTGAGCGGCCTTTTCCCGGAGCGCTTGAGCAGTACCTGGGGAAATTCGCGGGAAAGGCACTTGGTTTTATCTACATCTGGGCTTTCTTCCTGGTAGCGGTTATCTCCCTGGCCATATTTGCAAACCTTTTCTTGAGTAACGTACTGCCAGGTATGCCGATCAGTATTTTGATGATTTTTGTTATCCTTCCGGCCTATTATGCCCTGCGGACGGGTTTGGAGACCACTGCCCGAGTTATTGAGCTGGTGCTGTTCGCCGTGATTCCCTGGGCCGTTATTATTCTTTTGTTGGGCCTGGGCTCTGAAACTGATTGGTCGCGTTTACTTCCTCTAAGCGGTCTCCCCCCCTCTGATTTCGCTAATGGAATACTACTGTTAACCAGCTA
>DHGD01000117.1 GCA_002402575.1 Syntrophomonas sp. UBA4807 | reverse complement strand
TGCTTCCCGGTTTACATACCCGACTGTATAATGGTTCCCTGATCGCCTACGGCTACGAAGTAGTTCATATCATTGGCCACTGCGTAGAGATAGGCGTCCGTAACCGTAGTCTGTGACTGCCAGTTTTCTCCGTCAGTTGAGATGGCCGCCATGCCGGGGTTACCCACCGCCAGATAAATATCGCGGCCATAGAGGACACTGCGCCACCAGGCCGGTTCCCCAGCGCTGCGCTCAGTCCAGCTAACAGCATCGGGGGAGGTGAGGATTAGCCCCAGGTCACCCACGGCTACAAAAAGGCTGTTGCCATAGACCACATCCTGAATCATATGCCAGTTGGAGCCAGAATCCTGCTTGGTCCAGCTTTCGCCGTCGTCAGATGTCAATATGGCGCCATTGTCTCCCACCGCCACGAACAACCCGGCTCCATAGGTTACGCTCAGCAGATCGCTGCTGATGCCGGAACTCTGAAGCCGCCAATCTGATCCATCCGGAGAAATTAGGATGATGCCTTTTTGACCGACGGCGATGAATTCACCCTGCCCGTAGGCCACAGCGTATAGATTATTGTTGGGCTCAAGAGAACGCTCAGTCCAGCGCATGGCGTCAGGAGAGGTGAGGACGGTGCCGTTTTCGCCCACGGCAACATACGTCCGGGCGGCGAAATCCACCGCATACAGTATTTTATCAGTTCCGGAGTTCTGAGGCTGCCATTCGCGACCTTGCGGGGAAGTAAGGATACGTCCTTTTTCACCCACAGCAACGAATTTGGCTCCGCCGTAGCTAATGCCGCGCAGGGTTTCATACCAGCCGCTGCTTCTCATGGTCCAATTGGCACCGGTTGGCGATGTCATGATAATACCGCCTTGACCAACCGCGACGAACTGCCCTCCCTGGTATGCAACGCCCAGCAGAAGGCCGTATTCCTGACTGCTATCGGAGCTCCAATCAACGCCCTTGTCAGATGTAAGCACCACTCCGCCGTTGGTGTCTTCTCGGCCGACAACTACGAATAGTCCCTGCCCATAGGCTACATCCTCCAGTCCGGCATGGGTATTTGAATTGCGGCTGGTCCACTCTATCCCATCTGGTGAGGTAAGGATGACTCCGCCATAACCCACGGCAACAAACTGATCTTCGCCGAAGGCCACGCTGCTCAGACGGTAAGAGGTATAAGTCCCCCGGTCGGTCCATTCCCGCCCTTCTGTGGAGGTGAAAATACGACCATCCATTCCCACCGCCACAAACAGCCCGTTGCCATAAACTACCCCGCTCAGCCAGTAAGCACTTATCTGACGATTAGACCATTCCCGCCCATTGCTGGAGGTCAAAATAATCCCGCGTTGTCCTACCGCTATGAATTTTCCATTACCGAAAGTTACCGCATCAATCCAGAAATCACCGCCGGAATTTTGCTTGGTCCAATTTTCTCCATCCTCAGAGGTTAATATCATACCCAACATCCCCACCGCCACAAACATGCCGTTACCAAAAGTAATCCCAGTCAAATAGGTATTAACGCCACTGTTCTGGATAGTCCAGTTAATGCCATCCATGGACAGCAGAATGGTTCCATAAGAGCCCACCGCTATATACCTGTCATTACCGAAGGCCACATTTCGCAAAGCGTTGCCCTGGGGCAACGGATTGCGCCATTGCCATAAATCAGAAGGCATTAGTATCATTTGTATCATTCTCCTCATTATCGATATTTGGCTTTAATTTTATTAAAAGCACTAATACTTATTTATGCCATACAGGCTGAAGAATGAATCGGAAGAGTAAAGAAAAAACATAGTGATAAAAAAAGAGGGAAATAACCCCTGACACTACCAGCGGGTGGGAGGATGGTTATTGGGGAAACGGACCCGGTTGGGGGCTTCTGCGGTGTAATAGAGGTGGTAATGATGTTCCGCCCGAGGGGGCTCCGGGGGCTTTTGCTCCAAAAGCTGCTTGAGACAGCTGACGGAGGCTATGGCGCCAGCCATCAAGGCCAAGAGGTACAGCCACCGGCCGGTAAGCAGCAATCCACATACGGCTGTCTGGCAGAGTAACAGGCTAAAAATCATGAGCTCGCAGTGAAGGCTCCGTTTGGACAAAGTAATCTCCTCCGGAATTTATTATCTAATGGAGTTTCCACCATATTGTCCCGCTTTATACTCCTATTTTGAACCGTACCTTAACATCGCTCCTTTGTCTGCTCCTGCAACGGTATGATAATATGGTTTTAAAACTAGCTGCAAACGCGGAAAAGGATAAACCTGGTTATAGGCGCTCCGATTCCGGTATACGCTATTTGGCGAGCGTGACTTTATAAGCAGCTTTTTGCCGGCAGCGCAATTTTTATCGCTATCGTTCAATATAAATGGCATAAACAGATGTCGACATATAGATATTAATATAACAAAAACGCATAATTACAAAATAAAAGTCAATAAGCTATTGTTTATGGCGACAGGGAGGTCCTATCTTACGATGATTCAAGAATGCTTGAACGGGATTAACGCAGCAGCCGGAAGTGAAGGCGGGCTGTCCTTAGTTTTGGGCAGCTTCGTAATATTGGTGGGATTTTGGCTACTTAGCTTACTGGTAGCATATTTCTTAACAAGCTGGTTCAGGAAGTTGGCCAAGCGTCTTGCTCCTGATATGGACAGCAATTCCCTGAACGCATTTCTGAAGCCTATCAAGTTGTTGCTGCTGACGACTGGTTTTTACCTGGCGCTGGTATATCTTCCCTTGCCGGCAGTTATAGACAGCTTTGCACATCGTCTTTATCGCAGCGTTGTGGTGTTGTTTCTTGTCTGGGGAATATACAATTTACTGGACAATCATTCCCTGCTCTCTGATGAAGCTCGGCAGCGTTATCACTTGGATAACACTCTGGTGATACTTTTTTCCAGACTGGCACGTTTTATTGTTGTCGTATTGGGCCTGTTGGTGGCGATTAGAGAATGGGGTTATGACCTCAACGGTTTTATTGCCGGTTTAGGCTTGGGCGGGCTGGCAATATCACTGGCCGCAAAAGACGCTCTGGCTAATATTGTGGGCGGGGTGGTGTTGTTTATGGAGAAACCGTTTTCAGTGGGGGAATGGATTACCACCCCGGATTCTGAGGGCACCGTTGAGGAAATATCTTTCCGCAGCACCAGAATAAAAACATTTTCCCAGGCATTGGTCACGATTCCGAACTCTATGCTATCCAACGCGCCTATAACTAATCACAGCCGATTGGGCCGGCTGCGCATTGATTTACAAATTGGGGTGACCTACAACACGCCCCAGGAGCAGTTAATCAAAATGATTGAAGGGATCAAGGAGCTGCTGCAAAGGCATCCTGATGTAATAGATGAATACACCCATGTTAACCTGAGGCAGTTCGGGGCCAGCAGCATTGATGTGGAGGTAACTTTTGTAACTCCTCTGGGAGAGGGGCGCAGCTTCCGAGCGGTTCGCAATGATATTCACCTTAAGCTGATGGAGCTTTTACGAGACTTGGAGATCAGTCTGGCCTTTCCCACCCAAACGCTTTATCTGCATGGTGCGGACAAATACGGCCTGACAGATAATTATGACCAGCAATCTCGGCCGATACCATAGGAAACCGTTCGCATTGATGGTGAGAAACCGTAATTTTCTGCTTTGAACAATATTCATCCCGTTATAGAATAAACATTAGAGATAGGAGAGCCGGAGTAGATATTGATAAGCTCAAGGGGTGAGGAAAGGTGCCTGAACGTTCATTGCTGCCGGGCAAGTTTTTTTTCGAGTACATTCCCGATATTGCCTTAATAGTCAAGCCTGACGGGCAGATCATGGAAGCCAATCCTGCCGCTTGTACTGCATATGGCTATGAGAGGGAAGAACTGCTGGAAATGGATATTTTCCAGCTGACTCCTGCCTACCTGCACGGCTTGCTTCTGGAACAATTTAAAAAGGCCAAAAAGGGCGGGGCGTTGGTGGAAATGCTGCAGCATGACCGCGCCGGCCAGGATATTCCGGTGGAAATGAATCTGCAACCGGTACGCTACCAAGAACAGTTATTCTTTCTGTGCTCCATTCGAGATATTACCCATCTTTTGGAGATTTTATCCAAAAAAGATCATTTAAGCTGGCTAACCCGCATGTTCACCAACATCTTTATGCATATCACTGACGGGGTTATGATCCTAGATTCTGAAGGCAATATCAACGAAGTCAACCTGGCCGCGGAGAGGATTCTCAATCAGAAAGCAGCCGAGATGAAAGGGCGGCCCTTAGGGAAGATATTGGGCATTAAAACCCCCTACACCAACGAATTGCTGCGGCGCGGCAAGCCTTACAGCGATATCGAAATATTCGTGGAAAGCGGGGGTAAAAATATTCAATTGACCCTGACCGGCAATCCGGTTAGGGATGAAGGCGACCAGCTCAGCGGGGGTATACTTTTTATGCGTCCCATCGAAAATATCCATAATCTGGTCCACCGCTTCACCGGCAACCGGGCCAGTTTCCAATTCGAGGACATAGTGACAGTGAGCGACAACGTTCTGGAGATCATCCGCCTGGCTGCCCAGGCGGCCGGCAGTACCAGCAACGTGCTTCTGGAAGGGGAGAGTGGCACCGGGAAAGAGGTTTTTGCTCAGGCCATTCACAATCAAGGCAGCCGCCGCAGCGGGCCTTTCATCGCCGTGAACTGTGGGGCTATTCCTCGTGAACTGGTGGGCAGCGAATTATTCGGCTATGCTGAAGGAGCTTTTACTGGGGCCAGAAAAGGGGGCAGCCCGGGCAAGTTCGAGCTGGCCAATGGCGGCACCCTGTTCCTGGACGAAATCGGCGATATGCCCCTGGAGCAGCAGGTTACCTTGCTGCGCGTTTTGCAGGAAAAATCTATAACCCGCATTGGGGACAGCAAACTGATACCGATTGATGTGCGGGTGATTTGCGCTACCAACAAGAACCTTTGGGAAGAGGTAGAATTGGGCAGCTTCAGAGCAGACCTGTTTTACCGTCTCAACGTTATTTCCATTCAGATTCCGCCCTTGCGTTCGAGAATCAAGGATATTCCCCTGCTGTTCGACTATTTCCTGCAAGCCATTCAAGCCAAAACCGGTCGGCAATTCTATTATGATGAAGAGAGCTTGATGAAACCTTTGCAGAAATACCACTGGCCCGGTAATATCCGTGAACTGCAGAACGTGGTGGAGCGCATGGTCAACATAGCGGGGGGCTCAAACCTGAGTGTTGAGCATCTGCCACCGGAGATCAGAAAAAATGATTATAATGGCAATTACTTCAACCGGGTGGCCAAATCTGAGACCACCATCTTTGAAGCCCGACAGAACAGCAAGAAGCAACGGGCGGAACAGGAAAAACAGAACATCGTCGCACTTCTGGACAAATACCACGGCAATGTCAGCCAGGTAGCCCGGGAGTTGGGTTATGACCGCAGCACTATATATAGAAAAATGAGGCTTTATAGCATCCAGGCCGGTTCATAAAGTGTAGCACCATGTTGCTTAATGCAACATAATGCAACATATGGCATCAGCTATGCAACAACTTTATGACGAACAAATTGGCCCACAATTAATTTGTATACCATATTTACAAAACCTATAAAACCGCCTTTCGAGGCGATTTTATATTTTTTTCGGATTGTTTTATAATAATTGGCACAAATATTGCTTGTATATTTAGGCAGAACCAGTTGCATTGCAGTAATCTAGTTTGGGGAGGTTGAAACCAGGAAATGAAGATTCGCCGCGGTAGGGGAGATCCCCCGGAGTAACAACCGACAAGCAATCAGGCTGGCTTCTCTAGCAGATGTGGTAATGAGCGGAAACGCATCTGCGTCCTCAGCCGGGGATCAAGAACGCCAAATGGTTGCCCAAAAGAAAGCTGGATGTCATCAAACACTTAGATAAAGCCCATATTAATGGGATGACAAGCGCCAGGAGGATTATTAAGCACGTAGAAATATATAAAACCTGCCGGGTTTTCCGAAACACTGGCAGAACTAGAAAAAGGGCCTGCTAAGCAGATAAGGAGTAACAGGGCGGAATTTTAGCAAGGCCTACTGAGAGGAGGAGCATACTTGGCGCGCATTGATGACCTGGTTCTAAAAAACGCTTTGATTGCTAATTATGAAGGAGAAGTCAAGGATCGGAAACCACATGGTATAGGCTGTGCTTATTATCGAAGCGGAGGACGCTATGAAGGCCATTGGGAAGAAGGTAATCGTTCCGGGTACGGGAGAGAATTCTATCCCGATGGCGCCCTGAGATATGAAGGAAACTGGGAGAACGGGCTGCGCAGTGGTTATGGAAAATCATACTACACCACTGGCGAACTGGCTTATGAAGGAGAATGGTCCAAGGATAAACCTATTAATTATCCCGAAGCCTACCTGACTCCCTAAAAATAGGTTGAAACCTTATCAAATTGCTACCCCCACCCCTTCACAATATTTCTCTCTAAACCCGCTTAAAAACAAGCGGGTCTCTTTTTGCTTTTTTTACTCAAAGGGACGGGTCGGACGGTTCCATCTCCACTGCTTTCCTGTCGGACGAACGGATATTCTGTTATAGTATGTTTATACAAAATTAATGCTTGAACAGTCGGCATATATTAAACGCCATAATAACCAGCTTTGGCCAGGCCGGCAGGCGATCATCGCGGTGGCTCCTTCTGCAGTATGATTTTGGTTACCACATTATCCCGAACCTGAAAGATCACCCCGCCATCATTGTCGCCGTAGGCCACATCGATAGCCTGATGGGAATCCGGCTTTTTAGCGTAGCCATAATTGGGGCCATAAGCTGCAATCACTGCCGGGTCAAGAGTGTCGCCGACCTTGATGCCGCGCCAGGTAGCCAGGCCGGGATTTTCAATATGCATGACCTTTAATTTATCCATCTTGGTGAAGGTGAAAGTACAGCCCTGGCTTCGGTCGAAATACACCGTGCTCATACCCAGAGCTTTGCCATCGGGGAACAGTGCCGCCACCTGCTGTGAATCCGACTCTCCCACGACTACCAGGCCAGAAGCGGTTCTAATCTGCATATCCGACGCCTGAATGTCATTGCCGCCTGAAGGGATTCGCACTTGTAATTCAGGAGCCTGGCTGGCGGTCCACAACCCGAATACCACCACCAGTGCTACCAGCATGAGCAGGATAACGTATTGTCTCTGGTTGGATGTCATAGTTTATCTCTCCCTGATGCCAAGAATACTGACACTTATTATTATACCTTGACGGGCCTTAAGGTGAACACCACCAAGTTTATGATAGCGCCGCCGCCGGGTGCAAGGAGAAATCGTGGAATTCAAGACTGACCGAGCCCGCATGTGGGGCGACAAACGCTACCACAGCCTAAATTATCATTTGCGCAGCAAATATGGAGGCAAGGTTTTTAAAATCCCTCTAGATGCGGGATTCACCTGCCCTAACCGGGATGGCGCGCTGTCCTCCTCAGGCTGCTTGTTCTGCAGCCCGCGGGGATCAGGTGATTTCGCCGGGACACGCCGCCTGAATCTGGCGCAGCAATTTGCTGAGGTCAAAGCTATGATGCACCTAAAATGGCCGCAAGCCAGGTATATAGCCTATTTCCAGGCTTTCAGCAATACTTATGAACACCCTCAGCGGCTTCGCGAACTATATTGGCAGGCCGTAGTCCAGCCAGGTGTAGTCGGTCTGGCAATTGCCACCCGGCCTGATTGTCTGCCCCCTGAGGTGATAGAGGTGTTGCAAGAGGTTAATCAGTAGATCGACATATGGGTGGAACTTGGACTGCAGACCGTCCACTCCCGCACCGCCCGGGCTATGAATCTGAGATATGAGCGGGCCGATTTCGAAAATGCGGCTGAGAGCCTAGCCCGCCATAATATCGATATTTGCGCACATATCATTCTGGGACTGCCGGGCGAAAACCGTCGGGATATGCTGGAAACTGCCCGATTCGTGGCCCAAAGCCAGGTGCAAGGCATAAAAATTCATCTTCTTCACGTTATGAATAACACCCCCCTGGGGGTATGGTATAAAAAGCAGCCTTTTGAAATATTGGAGCTGGAGGAGTATGTCAACCTAGTGGCTGATATATTGGAAATCATCCCCCCGGATATGATCGTGCACCGCTTAACCGGAGACAGTCCTCGCCAGTTGCTCCTGGCTCCGCAGTGGAGCCTCAAAAAAAGGGAAATTTTAAACCATATTGACCGGATTATGCTTGAACGCGATACTTGGCAGGGCAAAAATTATAGCAAATCCGAATGAGTGTACAATAAGGCGAAATTATTCTGCTCGCCAACCAGTATCTTGCAGGCTATAGGGGCAAAATTATTCGCGGCCGTTAAGACACTGCATAAGGCTTGAAACGTTTAATCGAAACGGTTGCTTTCCGAAGGTGGGCGGTTTCTAAATTCATCCTATTATTATATTTAACCATTTGGGGATGACATTTTCCCTGACGAGTTATACCATGACATTACTGCTGATTGGTGAGACCATTCCCAAAGCGGGCTTGACAAGCGTGGAAAGCATGTAATATAATTTGTTTTGCTGAGACAATAATTCAGCAATTAGCGGCAGTGGCGGAATTGGCAGACGCGCTAGATTCAGGTTCTAGTCCCGCAAGGTGGTGGAGGTTCGAGTCCTCTCTGCCGCACCATAAGGAAGAATGGGAGGTTGAGGCCTCCCTTTTTTATTTTCTGGGGTCGCAAAACAAGCACGCTAGACTATGGGTGTGCCATTTTTGTGCCCGGACACGAAAATCACTCATCTTCTTTATCCTTTTTTAACAGGGAGGAAAAACGGGAGGCAACCTCGGAGTGTGTCTGGCTTAGAACATGGGCATATGTTCTGAGGGTGGTCTCGACATCCGCATGACCCAGGCGCTCTGATACGGCTTTGATGTATTCCCCGGAGAACAGAAGGATGGTCGCATGGGTATGCCGGAGACCATGGAAGGTCAGCCCAGGGTGGCAAAGCGCTTGGATAGGTTCTTCCTGTTCATAAACCCACCGTCGGCATCCGGGAAAACCAGGGCATCAGGCCCCATGTCCCAGCCACGGTCCTGGAGTTGTGTCCGGTGTGCCCGCAGAACAGCCAGATCGGCATCGGTTACGGATATCCGACGACGCGAGGTCGGGTTTTTAGTGCGCTCGTCCAAATTGAACTTAGCAGGACCGCCCTCTTGCAGACGGAGCGCCTGGGAAATGGAGAGCTGGCATTGATCCCACAGCACGGAGGACCACACCAAGCCCAGCAGCTCAGACTGCCGGGCACCTGTGTAGGCTGCGGTATAGATTACCGCATAATCCCGATGGTGCTGGGCGAACGCCAGGAAATCCCGGAGCTGGTCAATGTTCAGGACATACATCTGGGGGCCAGACTGTGTGCGTTTACCTCTGGGTGGTTTGGCCTTGGCGCAAGGATTCTTCTCAAGCAACTCCAGGTCGACAGCGCACTCAAGGGCCTGCGACAGAATGGAATGGAGATAAGCTACAGAGCGATTCGACAGGCCACGGGGCGGCCCGCCCTTCTTGGTGGGGGCAATACTCCCAGCCTGCAGCTTATGAGCGTAGAACTCCTGGACCAACAGCGGAGTCAATCCCGACAAGGGGATATGCCCCATTAGGGGAACAATGTGCTTCTCTATTTCCCAGCGATAAGAATCATAGGTGTTCGGGGCCAGGTCCGGGCGCGCTATATGATCAACCCAATACAGCAGGAAGTCCCCTACGAGCCGGGCAGATGCGTCGAACTTCTGGCCTTCTTGCGCAGCGTCAATCTCCAATCGCCGCAGCTCTTTTTTAGCCTGCGTTTCTGTGCCAGAAAAATGGCGAACCAGCCTCTGCCTTCTTCCCTGGGTTTCGACTTCGGCAACGATCCGCCACTTGTTATCCCCGATTTTGCGTATATGCCCCATAGCACCTACATCGTCCGAGCCTTGAGCTTTTGATACCCGGAGGGGTCGGTGATAACCATGCATCGCCGCCCATCATAGAACTCAACGGCCACACAGACTTCCTTTTTGTTTCCGCCCAAAAGCACTCCTGCCAGCATCCCAAGCGGCCCAAAGGCCATATCACCAACCAGCCCCCATCCAGCAGCGCCAACAAAGCTCTTCTTGTTCTCCTCTGTTACCAAGTCTGCAGATTTGATAGGGAAATTATTGAGATCAAATGACGGAACATCGCCAGCAATGATTTTGAATTTACTCATCTTCCTCGCCCCTTTCAAACACATTTATGTATTTTATGATCCGGTTCAGTTTTGATTCCGGCATATTTGCCACAAGCCCAACTATTTCTCGCACCCGCTCCCTGTCCCGCATGACCTCAAACAGGAACACCAACTCAGGGGACACGAAGGCAGGTTTCTGTGCGGCGGCGGCACCAGGTGACGGCGGCTCGTTGAGCAGGGTGATTAATAGGTTTTCACGTGAGGCCGTGCCAAACAGGTCGTCCATTTTTATCCCCAAAAAATCACATAGAATGCTGGCTGTTTGCAGATCGGGCATTCTTTCACCAGACTCATATCGACTTATTACATTGCGAGCAATACCTGTGCCCTCAGTAACGTCCTTCTGTTTATATCCCTTATTTATACGAGCACGCCTCAGCCTAGCCCCGATCAACTCCCTCTGATTCAAAGCTATCCCTCCTTCTTCCAATTATACCAAAGCGGCACAACGCACAAACCCACCTGAGCAAAAAGGTACAAAAAACATAAGTACCGTGGGTTAGTTGCGGAACCAGGCCTCTAGTTCGGCCTGGTCTATCATCCACCTGGCCCCGACTCGTCTGGCCGGGCCATGCCAATACTGGAGGGGTGATGTGCTCAGCCAAAGGGAAGTAGAAGCCATAACGAAAATTCATAAGCACCTCAAAAAGCGGCGACAAGAACTGGCGTAAAGGGGGAAGGACATGACGACAGTGGTCATAACAAGACAGGGGGGCGCTGGACGAGGGGAGGAGGCGTCATTCATAGTGGAAACCCAGACCTGGTCCATGCCCATGGTGGAGTGGCTGCTATACAACCTACGCTGGATCAAGGAGCGCTACGAGGCCATGGAACCCAGCATCACAAGCAAATATGTGGACATCCCCATTACAATCACCGGCGGCGGCGGAACCTGCAAGGTCGTCAAAGTCGCTATCGACCGGGCCATCGTCAGCACTGTCCTGCAGACGGTCGACCGTTGCGCAAAAAAACTTAAGCCGGAGGCCAGGAAGGTGTATAGGCTCCGGTTTCTGGAGGGGGAACCTGTCAAGGGGATAGCTGCCAAGCTGCACCTGTCAAAGCGGACCACGGAGCGGAGACTAACGGAAATAAAGCGGGCGGTGGTGCGTGACCTGAGCCTGCTGCCAGTGGACACGACGATAGCCTTCTGGGAAAAAATAGATAAGTGGGAGGACAAGATATGAAAATGAACGACTACCAGGCCGCATGCGAGAGGACGGCCAACCATGGGGCGGAGCGGGATGCGGCAGAACGCAGGTTTGTCAATTTCGCACTGGGCCTTATGGGTGAGGCGGGAGAGGTTACGGACTGCATAAAAAAGATACTGTTTCACGGGCACAGCATCGAAGAAAGCCGGGAAAGACTCAAGAAAGAACTAGGAGACCTGCTGTGGTACGCAGCAACAATCGCTACCACCGCAGGACTGACTCTTGAGGAGGTGGCCCAGACGAACATCGATAAACTCTGGGCCAGGTACCCGGAGGGATTCGACTCAAACCGGAGCCGGAATAGATCGGAGGGGAGATAAGATGCCATACCTAAACGATTGCAAGATCATGGGACACCTGGGCAGAGACCCGGAGCTAAGCTACTCCCAGACGGGCACGGCTATCTGTAAGTTTTCGGTCGCAGTTTCCAGGGGCAAAGACAAGGACACCGACTGGTTTAATGTGGTGTGCTTCGGCAAGTCGGCGGAGATCGCCGTCGAAAGCTTGTCAAAAGGCTCCCTGGTTCTGGCCCTGGGGTCGATGCAAGCCAGCAAATATAACGAGAAAACCTACTGGACCCTGGTAGCCAACCGGGTTTACGCTCTAGGCAAAAACATCAACTCAGGACAAAGGTCCCAGGGAGCTGCCGACTGGAGCGACGTTGGGGCCGAAATTGGAGGGGACGATGATGATATCCCGTTCTAGGCCTAGGGACGCAGGGGCCATGGATAACGAGGCTCGAAAATACCCTGGCCGGAGGACGTTGGGGCTGGCGTAATTTTGGCGGGGAAATTGGCGGACAATCCCGAATTGTCAGATAGTTTCCGTGGCGTCAAAGGCATGAGAGCTGGGTGTAAAATAAAAATCGCACAGCGCCAGTACGACGGCGAGTTATATGGTGTCAATGTCGGAGGAAAAGAAACTTGGACCACAGACGGCCATCAATTCACCGTGAGGTTCAAGGATACAGAAAAATGGTGCACTTATCTGATGCGACGAGTCTAAGATATTCATGCACATTGATTGACTATGCGTTGGTAAAGTGATATGATATGCCTACGATTAAGCAAGGATGGGAGGTGCCTCGGATGCCGAACGAAACTAAGCCGGAGGTAGTATGGAGCCAATTGCTGGGCTGGGTGCCAGGCTTCATGAATACAGAGGATAGCATGAACTTTAAAGAGGAGTGCTACCCAGCACTGCTGCAATGGAAAGCCCTCGACGATATCCCGGAGAAATGGCGGGATAAATTCGAGGCTGCAGCCAGCAAGATGAAGGCAGCCGGAACCTGGAGGCCGTACTTCGACGACCTCGGGTGGACGCAGCACCAAACAGGATAACAAGACGCAGCACACAGGGAGCCTGGAAACAGGCTCCTTTTTTCGTTGGTTCCAAGGGAAAGGAGGGGGCTGTCTATGCCAGAATACGGGTTCCTTATTAAGTCCGACGAGAAGGCCCGCTACACCCTGGGCATCGTTTACGCCCCGGATGAGATTGACAAGCAGGAGGACTTCGCCACGACAGAGGAGATCGAAAAGGCCTGCCATGACTTTATGCGGCACATCCAGGGCCGGAGCAGCAACAATATCAAAAAAGGCGCCCTGGGCCTCATGCACAAAGAATGGGGCGACGACCTGGGGGATATCGTCGAGTGTTACTGTGCTCCGGTCGACATGACCATAGGCGATGAACTAGTCAAAAAGGGAACCTGGTTACTGGGAGCCGTCTGGTCACCGGAGGCCTTCGAAAAAATCGAGAATGGCGAGCTGACCGGGTACTCCATGGGCGGGAGCGGCCTGCGCGAGAAGGTGGATGCAGTAGATATTCCTCACGGCATCCATAAGCGGGATGAATCCCGGTTTGAGGCGGCACTGGACGAGATCATCGAAAGGCTGGTGAACGAGAATGCCAAGTAGGCTCAGAGGGATGGTTATTAAAGAGGTGTCAGCCGTTGACAAGGCGGCAAACGCCAAAAAATTTCTGATCATTAAGCGGGAGGAAGGGGGTGAAAAAAATATGCCAGGAGAAAAAACCGACATGGCGACCATCTGCAAGATCGCCACAGAAGCCCTGGAGATAGCCCTGCATACCACGCTCGACGAGACCGATGACATGGATACCATAATCGACGAGGCCGACGCCTCACTGGATCAGTTCGTAGGATTGGTCAAGGCCGAGACGGTGCCCGCGTCGTTTGCGGCTAGCATGGCCACAGACGAGCTGAGGAGCAAAATGTGGAGGGCCACCGAAGCGCTGCAGGACGTGGTTGCCAAAACGCTCGCCAGCGCCGACTTGACCAAAGATGCTAAAAAGACGGCCATATCGGAGAGTCTGGGGCAATTCACCAAATGGCTCATGGGGTATGTGGAGGAGGCCACCAAAATCATGAGGGCCGACCCCGAGCAAATCCAAAAGGCAGGAGCTATCATCGCTTCTGGCCGCCTGAACAAGCTCAAAGACGTATATAAGACACTGGGGGCAATTATACAGGAGGCCGAGGGGGGCGAGACTGTGCAGAAAGGAGGAGAGGACATGGACCAAGAACAGCTAAAAACCATCATCAGAGAGGCCATGGCACCCATCGAAGAAAGGCTAGGGGCGCTTGAGAAGGGCGAAGGCGGAAACGAACCCGAGCCTACCATCGAGGAGAGCATCAAAAAGGCTGTGGGCGAAGCTCTCGGACCTATCGCGCAGCGCCTCGAAGTGGTTGAAAAGGCCAGGGGCATTAAGAAGTCAGTGGACGGCCAGGACCAGCTCGAAAAGAAAGAGCAGTCGTTCTGGGGTGGAGTGCTGTAAGCCCGAAAACAAGACCAGCGCACAATGAGCCGAATAGGCTCTTTTTTTGTCCCCTGTTAATGTGCAAAATAGATGTCG
>DHGD01000152.1:11837-14734 GCA_002402575.1 Syntrophomonas sp. UBA4807 | reverse complement strand
CCCCCGGTAAACAGCTATAATGGGAGGACGAAAACAGAAATGGGCAAACCAGAAGCAAAATAACTATTATCGAAGAATTACTAGCAGGCCCGGTTTAGAATGAGCAAGCAGCGCAGCGGTTACATCTCAGTGTCAGACAAGTACAACGGATGAAAGCGGGAGGCACCCAAAAATGGGGTCATGAGTGTTCTACATAAAAATAGGGGCAGAAGGCCTCGTAAGGCATTGGATCATGAGGTTGTTAATACTATCTGCCGGACTTATCAAACCGAATTAACCGGATATAACTTGTGTCACGGAACCGTCCCTTGGTTTCCAAAGCGAAAAAAAGCAAGTCTTTTAGAATCTTTCCCGCGTTTAATTGGCATATTGAACCTGTTTCTCCAGGTGTTGTCATCATGTTTGCTGCCATACAGGCAGATACTAACTAAAAAGAGGTGTTATCATGCCCGGACACAAAGCGGATGTTCATCACAAGCGGCGCAGTCAGGCGTTGCAGATGGCCAGGGGCGATTCGGGGCAAAACCGGCTCAACGATTTTTTCGGCGTATTCACTCAGGGTATAGACAATATGCTATACGAGTTCGGTTTATTCAAGGATCAGGAAACCAGAGCCAATCCGCCTAAAAAGCCTTTACAAGGCCAGGATAAAGCTCAATCGCGCAAGGCCAATAGCAGAGTACAATCAAATACGGACAGCCCTACACCGACTGATATTCAAACTCAATCAGGCAGCTCCGCCGTGCGCTCAGGCAGTTCCAAAGGTAGAACACAAAGCCTAATGTCTGATAATCCCGATAAGCAATCGGGCAACTCCTAGCTATCGCCAGGGAAAAACGGTGCGCTTTATTCCCAGCTATCGTCAGTCAATTCCTGGAAAGCAAAATCCAGTATATGTACGATAGGTTCAGACGGAGGCATAATGCCTGCAATCATCACCCAGGAGGCCCCTTCCTCTCAAAACCCCTTATTAGTAGGCCGGGTTGAAGCCAAGGAGCTGGCTTGCAGCCCGGCCACCTGCCCTTCTCCGATGGATTTGGCCACCTGATAAGGCTTGCCGGTGCAGTCGCCCGCAGCCAGTACTCCGTGCAGATTGGTTTCCTGCTTGCGGTTTACTATAATGTGGCGATCATCCATTTCCAGCCCCGGTATCAGCCGGCTGGGCGAAGTTTCTCCCCCCAGTATAAAAAGTCCGTCAACCGGGATTACCTGCCCATTGGCCATGCGCACCCCGGCGAGCTCTTCTTTTCCAATAATTTCCTGCGGCCTCTCCTGCAGAACCTTGACTCGCGCATCCATAGTTCCTATCTTTTTATATAAAGGCACATAGTAGACATTGCGGCAGATCTGCGCCATGAAGTCGGCCTCTTCCTCACCCTCCTCGTTGTGGGAGATCAGCATTACGGTTTTATCCCGATACAAAGGACCGTCGCAGGTGGCGCAGTACCCCAGCCCCTTGCCCAGCATGTCTTCTTCCCGAGGCAGGGTGTTCTTATAAGGAACCCCGGTGGCGATAATTATGGTCTTGCTGCTTATGAATTGGTCCTGCAGTATGAGCTGGTAGTCCTCTCCCATGTCGGTGATCAGATCTATTTTACCGTTTATAATCTCTATGTCCATGGCCTGAGCATGGGCCATGAAACGTTGTAACAGTTCAGCCCCGCTGATGGACGGCAAGCCCAGGTAGTTGTCTATCTTCTGCGCCTTGTGCATGGGCGGGCTGCAGGGATCGCCCCCGATGACCAGCACCTTTTTGTTGCGGATGGTGGCGTTTACCGCCGCTGAAAGACCCGCCGGCCCGCATCCCAGGATGACCACATCGTATTCGCTGTGTCTCATGAAATCCCTCCTTACTCTGTAACAGTATGCGCTCTATCTGACCTGTATAATCCGTACTGCAGCAGGCATTTTCTCCGCTTTAAAAACCGCGTGTTGCTGCCCGAAGCTAAACCGGCTAGCAATCATTGGCTTCGTCATGGCATCACATTGATATAGACCGGCTGGGCAACACTAAGTACAATATATCAAACTTATAGGCGTCTCGAGGTGTTTTTTGTGGAGAATTTTCCCTATTCACGGGTTTTGTTCGATAAAGCCGCGCTGGATTTTGAGCTAGGCCGGAAGGTTTGGCAGCGCTGCCATGTTCTGGGGCTGGAAAGCTCTGTTTTAAAAGGTACGCGGGTATCCGGCATACCTGGTAAATCGCCGCGCGAAACGTATTTCCAGGGTAAAGCCACCCTGGTGGTAAGCGTGCGCCGCAAGCCAGAATTTGCTACCTGCAAGCCTTCGGCGCATTTTCAGCTGCCGCTGGTCAGCGGCTGTCCGGGGATGTGCGAATATTGCTATCTTATGACTCAAATGGGCCAACGGCCATACACCCGAATGTATGTCAATATCGAGGACATCCTGGCTCAAGCTGCAAACGCCATCCAGGCCCGTCTGCCTGCGGTGACCCTGTTCGAGGCGGCGGCCACTTCCGATCCTGTCCCGGCGGAAACATTGAGCGGCGCCTTAGCGCGGTCTATCGAGTTTTTTTCCGCTCAACCGAACGGACGCTTGCGTTTTGTCACCAAGTTTCCCAGCATTAACAGCTTGCTGGGGTTGGAGCATCGCGGTCACACCCGCATCCGTTTCAGCGTCAACATTCCTTCCGTGATAAGCCGTTTCGAGCACCGCACTCCAGAGCTGAAGTTGCGTTTAGAGGCTCTGGGGAAGGTGGTTCGGGCTGGTTATCCGGCCGGCATTCTGATTGCTCCGGTAATAATGGAACCCGCCTGGGAAGATAGTTACCGGGAGTTGCTGGATGAGATCAGCGGGCTTGGCCTTAAAGATGTTGATATGAAGTTCGAGATCATTTCGCACCGCTTCACTATCCGGGCTCGCAACCGTATAATGGA
>DHGD01000152.1:0-11776 GCA_002402575.1 Syntrophomonas sp. UBA4807 | reverse complement strand
GAAGAAATCGCGGAGCGCTTTCCCGGCGATGTGATCGAGTATATAATATAGGGATAGGTAGGCAACAGGGCAGACTCAGATTATGGCCGCCGCGACGGTCAAATAACAGGTCCGATAACCTGCGGGCAGCGAATATGCCCCGGGATGCAATTATGTCCTTCTCCGTACATAATTCAGCCTCATGGTCAGCCACCGCAAAGCGCGGCCATTGTATGAAATATGGCCGATCTTGCGGTGATTTGTGTTTCCGCCTTCCTGTCCGCGTGGTTGTTAAATTTCATGGGCGATGCGGTTTAGGTCCTCTATGTTATTGGTAAGTTCCTTAACCCGATTGCTCACCATTTGCATCAGGCTGGCCTGCTGATCGCTGCGCTGCACTATGATCTGGGCTTCAGCTGTTATCTGATCCAGATCGGTTTTCATAGCCTTCAGAGCGTTAACGGTATCCTCACAAAGCGGCCCGCTGGCTTCGATCTGCTGCAGGGAGAGCTGGACATTTTGAATATGCTGGTATAGCGCGGTATTGTTTATTTTTACTTCGTGGCTGTCCATGGCCATTCTCTTCAGGGCGATACCTATTTCGGCCATGCCCACCTGGAAGGTATTGCCCAGATTGCGCAGCGAGAAAGCGCTGTCCCGACTCTGGGAAATGGCGAATGCGCCCAACAGCAGATCGGTCTGGTCATCATCGAAAATCGGCGCCGCGTATACCTTAATTGGTTCACCGTAGTAACTGATGTCCAGTTCCATGGCCACCACCTGTTCCGTGCGGATGGCGGTGCCTGAGGGTCCATGGGGTACGTAGGGCTCCCCAACCTTTACCCCGGGAACCGAATCAGCCGGCGCCTTAAAAACTACTTTCTCCAGGTTGGAGAGATAAAATGTGTAACCCGGCGGCAGGGCTTGCAGCATGCCTTCAGCGACCAGTGGATAGGAATCCCAGAATTTGCTGCCCATGATAACGCCTCCCAATAATTAATAATTAGCTGAGCTATGTTTCTAAGTTAATTATACGGAACATGCCAATATATAGCAATTAATGGCCAGCTCGGGAATCTTATGGTGCGGCGGCTGCACCTGTGTCAGCAACCATTAATATGAGAACTTACGGGGCAGCATTATGGCGGTTCTCGCCGCTCCCAGTTGCGGCGCTACCGGCTATCTTATAAACCCGGCAGTATGATGCTATACTATTCCTAGTTGATACAAGGAGGAAACAATATGAAATATCTGCTGATCCTGGCCGATGGTATGGCTGATGACGCTATCCGGGAATTGGGCGGCAAAACCCCTTTGGAGTATGCCCAGACCCCCAATATAGACCTTCTTGCCAGGAGCGCTGCCATAGGAACCGCACAGACCATTCCCGAAGGTTTCCCGCCGGGCAGTGATGTGGCCAATCTGTCGGTAATGGGGTACGACCCCAAGCTCTATTACACCGGACGCAGCCCTTTGGAAGCGGTCAGCATGGGAGTTCCCATGGGGGATGAGGATCTGGCTCTGCGCTGCAACCTGGTGACACTTTCCCCAGGGTCAGTTTACGGGCAGCGCACCATGTTAGATTACAGTTCCGGGGAGATCAGCACTGAGGAATCGCGGCAGTTAATGGCCTTGCTGCAGCATGAATTGGGCAGCTATCCGTTCAGTTTCCACCCCGGCATAAGCTACCGCCACCTGCTCCTGTGGAAAAACGGCGCCAACCGCGCCATGGATCTGACCCCGCCCCATGATATAACCGGCAGGGTGGTAGGGGATTACCTGCCTCGGGGCACTGACAGCGCAGTATTGATGGAACTAATGGAAAAGAGCATAGCCTTGTTGGAAAACCACCCAATCAATATCGAACGCATCAGACGAGGGAAAAATCCGGCGGTTTCGGCTTGGTTTTGGGGACAAGGCAAAAGGCCCTCCCTGGACAGTTTTGCCGATAAGTACGGAATAAGGGGTTCGGTAGTGGCGGCGGTGGACCTGGTAAAAGGTCTGGGGATATGCGCCGGGTTAAAGCCGGTTGTGGTACCGGGTGCTACCGGCGCGGTGGAGACCAATTTTGCCGGCAAAGCCCGGGCCGCTGTAGATGAGCTGTGCGGGGGGCAGGATTTTGTTTATATGCATATCGAATCCCCCGATGAGGCCGGACATCAGGGCAACCTTAAGGCTAAAATATGGAGCATTGAACAGATCGATAAGGAGGTGGTGGGGCTGGTACGCGCTGAGATGGAACGCTTTGATGAACTGCGCGTGATGATCATCCCCGACCATCCCACCCCGCTGTCCATCAAGACCCACAGCAGCGGCATGGTTCCATATATGATCTTCGATAAAAACCGTCCCGTCGCTAATGGAATCGGGCAGTACAATGAGGCTGCCGCCAGGCGGGGCCGTCATTTCCCCCTCGGTCATCAGGTGATGGATTACTTCATCAAAGGTTGAAGCAAGTCAAAGGTAACCGTCCTTGCCTCGCTTTACAGTTTTAGCAGGTCGGCTACGGTATCCTGCATACCGGCCGGGCTGGTTGTGACATGGTGCAGCACGGCGCGTTTATCCAAGTCGCGTATCCCCATTGGAACCGCAATCCCGGTCCACTCGGAGAGAAAGCGGATCAGGCTGAATTCATCTTTGCCCCGGCGAATAGCTTCGGGCAGGATGGCCTCGGCTACGCTGCTGGCGAACTTGAAAGGGCTGGCGGTGGAAGCAACTATAGCGGTGTTGGCATCCCCGGTCTTATCCTGGTATCGTTCGTAAACATGCAATGCCACTGCGGTGTGCGTGTCCACCAGGTATTGATACTGCTCCCAGGTGCGGCGGATAGCGCTGATAGTTTCCTCATCGTTCCCATAATCCGACCAGAACACACGCTGAATCTTTTCCCGCACCAAATCTGTAACCTTATAGCGCCCGACATCGGCCAGCTGTTGCATCCACTGATTGAGCCGGACGGAATCGCGCCCGCTGACCTCGGCCAAAAGCCGTTCCAGGTTGGAGGAGATGAGTATATCCATGGAGGGGGAAATGGTCTTGTAAAATGGACGGTTGCGATCATAAACCCCGCTGTTGATGAAATCGGTTAAGATGTTATTGGCATTGGCAGCACAAATCAAGCGCCCTAGCGGCAGACCCATTTCACCGGCATAATATGCCGCCAGAATGTTGCCAAAGTTCCCGGTAGGAACGACGATATTGACCTTTTCCCCGTAGGCTATGCTCCCCTTTTGCATTAGATCGGCGTAGGCCGACAGGTAGTATACTATTTGGGGCAGCAACCGCCCCCAGTTAATAGAATTGGCTGACGACATCTTCACCCCGGCTGATGCCAGACGAGCGATGAAGTCCTGATTGCTAAAAATGCGTTTGACCCCGTTCTGGGCATCGTCGAAGTTGCCTTCGACAGCGGCCACATGTACATTAGCTCCAGTCTGCGTGACCATCTGCAGGCGTTGCACTGCACTAACCCCTGCCGCCGGATAGAACACCACAATACTGGTTCCTTCCACATCTTTAAAGCCCTCCAGGGCAGCTTTGCCGGTGTCTCCGGAAGTGGCCACCAGTATGGCTATCTGGTTGTTCTCGCCAGTCTTGTTCATGCTGGTAGTCAGCAGATAAGGCAGTATCTGCAGGGCCATGTCCTTAAAAGCGCTGGTTGGACCGTGCCAAAGCTCCAGTATATGCAGCTGCGGCGACAATTCAATTAACGGTGCAACCGCCGCATGGTCAAAGTTGGTCTGGTTGTAAGCGCCCTGAACACAATGTTCTATCTCAGCAGGTGTGAAATCGGTCAGGTAGCGCTGCAGAACGTCCTCTGCCCTGCCCTGATAAGGCATTGGGGCCCATTTTATGAAATCCTCTTCACTAGCCGAAGGTTTGTTTTCTGGTATGTAAAGCCCGCCATCCGGCGCAATGCCGTTTATAATGGCCTGTGCGGCGGAAACTGTCGGGCTCTTGCCCCGGCTGCTAATGTATCGCACTTCATCCATCTCCTTCTTTCCGCTCCCGGGCGGGTCTTGTCAAGCAAACTCAGGGTCAAATAGAACTTGCCCTCCATTTTATACTTAAAATTTATTATATTAAAGCCCCCTATACCAGGGCTGTTTTAATAGAAACCAGCATACCAGTTCAAAATCTGCTGTCCCCAGAGCACTGTCAGTATGGCTCCCAGACTTAAAAAGGGGCCAAGCGGCAGGGCGGTCTTCAAACCCTGCTGCTTCCATAACATCAACGCCAGGCCAAACAGCGCTCCAGTCAATATACCCAGGAACACTGCCGGCAAAGACATCGGCCAGCCCAGATACAATCCAATCACAGCCGCCAATTTAATATCTCCGCCTCCCATGCCGCCCGGATACACAAGTGACGGGAGCAATAACACCAGGGCGGCACCGATTGCCCCTCCCAAGGAATTTAAGATCAGTCGCGGACTTGCCAACAGGATCATTACCAGGCCCGCTGCTGTCATAAAGGCTGTCAGGCGGTTGGGTATTATACGCCATTCAATATCAATGGCCGAGGCAATCACCAGGCCGCAGAACAGTATAGTATCCTGAACCAGCTGCCATCCCCATCCGGTCTTGATGTACAGGCAAGCAATTCCTGATGCAGTCAGAGCCTCAATAATTGGATATCGCCAGGATATGGGCTGCAAACAGTATCTGCAGCGAGCCCGGTTCAATATGAAGCTAAAGAGCGGGATAAGATCACTGGCGCGCAAGGCATGTCCGCATTCAGGGCAATGCGAACCCGGCCAAATTATTGACTGGGAACGTGGCAGGCGCCATATACAGACGTTCAGGAAGCTTCCCGCCGCCAGGCCCAATAAGATCGCTATAGCCAATGGCAAGTCTCCTTTTTGAAGTTGATTTGGATACCGTCTCCGTTTGGTATAGAATAGTTACAAAGCAACTCTTGTTCAGGCCCGGTATATAATTAATATAGACAAGGGGTAAATGGAGTACCCCGGCTCAGCCGATTCTGACCTGAAATGTCATGTCGTCTTTTGCGGCAGTAACACACCTATAGACCTAGCAAAATGTCAGCAGCGATTGGCAGGACAACTGCATTGCCAATACCATGGCAATATTTTATAACATTCTGCCCGGGAGGTGTTTATTTTTGGCCCAATTCCTGGCCTTATTAATTATAGCCATATTTGCCAAATTCGCCTGGGACGCCTTTCAGGAGTACCAGGCCAAAAATAAAAATAATAGCAATGTCATTGACCTGAGCAATGCCTGGGTGGATGTGAATGAAATGCCTTACCGCAAGCGGGATTACATACTCAACGCGCGCGAACTGGCGGCTTTTCGTTTGATAGCGGAAGTCCTCGACAGTCGTTATGTGGTCTTCCCCAAAGTCCGTTTGGCCGACCTCTTGTCAATGCCGGCCGACGCCCCGCGACGCCAGGAATATCTGGAGAGGATTAAGGATCGCCGGGTGGATTTTGTTATATGCGGCAGCGATACTCTAGAGCCGGTATTGGCGGGTTTTTTNNGGCGGTTTTTGTGAGCAACAATGACAACAAAAAGAAACCCGCCACGGACCGCTTTACCCTCAGGGCTTTGGAAACTGCCGGGTTCCCCTACACCAGCCTGGATTTGTCCAATCTCCCCGTCCGCGACACCCTCCTGGCCGATCTGCGCGAAGCCGGACTGAATATGTGCCAGGGTGGGGTGTGANNGACACACGCGTGCACGCGTGTGTCGGAGAACCGTCCCCTGTCACACCCCCTGTCACATCACAAAAAAATGTGCCGCGAATGTCGCGGCACGATTCCCTATGGCGATATGAGTTCTGCTTACAAATACTTTTTGTGTTTGTCGTGATAATGGGTGTGCAATAGTTCGTGAGACTTGTGTCCCAACGGTTCATGCAGGAATTCCTCGTAAATGGTCTTGACTTCAGGGTTCTCGTGTGACTTCCTGATAGGCATGGCTTCATCTTCGAGATAGATGGCATCGATGCGCTCGATGCGCTTCTGGTTGCGCTTGGTGATGGGCTGGCCGCCTCCGCCAACGCAGCCGCCCGGGCAGGCCATGATTTCGATAAAGTGATAGGGTGATTCCCCGGCTCTCACTTGATCCATCAGTTTGCGGGCGTTACTTAGGCTATGGGCTACAGCCACTTTTACTTCCAGGCCATTTAGGTCCACAGTGGCTTCTTTTATGCCTTCAAAGCCGCGCACTCCGGTAAAATTGACGTCTTCCAGAGTGTTCCCGGTGACCACTTCGTAAACCGTTCTCAGGGCTGCTTCCATAACGCCGCCTGAGGCTCCGAAGATGACCGCAGCGCCGGTGTAGGCTCCCATCCAGGAATCGAAGCTGGAAGCGGGCAGTTTGGAGAAATCAATGCCACTCTGTCTGAACAGGCGTCCGATTTCACGAGTGGTTAATACGATGTCCACATCTTTATATCCGCTGTCATACATTTCCGGGCGGTCGGCCTCGAACTTTTTGGCCACGCAGGGCATTATCGACACGCTGAAAATTTTGCTGGGGTCGATGTTCATCTTTTCAGCCCAGTAAGTCTTCACCAAAGCGCCGAACATCTGCTGCGGCGATTTGCAGGTGGACAGGTTATCTAACAGATCGGGGTAGAAGGTTTCACAGAAGTTGATCCAGCCAGGGCTGCAGGAAGTGAACATCGGCAGAGTGCCGCCCTCTTTCACTCTCTTCAGCAGTTCGTTGCCTTCTTCAAGTATAGTCAGGTCGGCAGTGAAGTTGGTGTGCAATACATGGTCAAAACCAATCTGGCGAAGTCCGTTGACGAATACCTCCATGGGCAGTTCGCCGGTGGCCATACCGATCTCTTCTGCGATGGCGACTCTGACTGCGGGGGCGATCTGAGTTACTACGATGGTATCAGGATCGGCTACCGCGGCCAGGAACTGATCGATATTTTCAATTTCGCCGATGGCTCCAACCGGGCAGGCGTGTATGCACTGTCCGCACATTACGCAGGGGCTGTCGATGAGGTCTTTGCCCAGGGTGGGAACTACCATGGCTTCACTGCCGCGTCCCTCGACACCCAGGGCGTTGACACTCTGAATCACTGAACAGGCCTCGATGCAGCGCCGGCATAAGACGCATTTGTCGGGATCTCTGAACAATGAAGGAGTGGACAGGTCTTTTTCAAATCCGCGCACCATCAGTTCAAATGGATTGTCGCGGATGATCAGGTCTTCAGCCAGGGTCTGCAATTCGCAAGCCCCGTTCCTGATGCAGTTGAGGCAATCCTGGGGATGATTGGCCAGGATCAGCTCAACGATAGTTTTTCTGGCTTCCAGCACCTTGGGGGTATTGGTCTTGATGACCATACCTTCGAAGACCGGGGCCGCACAGGCTGCTTGCAGAAGCCGGTTGCCTTCGACTTCGCAAACGCACACCCTGCAGTTCGCTTTAACGGACTGGTCGGGATGATAACACAGAGTAGGAATGTAGATACCGACTTGCTGTGCCGCCTGCAGGATGGTTGAGCCTTCGGGAACGGATGCTTTCATTCCGTTTATTGTGATGTTAACCAATTATTTTCCCTCCTTTGCTCCCCTACATTAATTTGGCATCGTAGTCGGCTTTGAAATTCTTGATGGTGCTCAATACCGGTGAAGGCGCCGCCTGCCCAAGGCCGCACAGGCAGGAGTATGACATAACCCGGCCCAGCTTTTCCAAAAGAGCAATATCATCGGCAGAGCCTTCGCCTGCGTCAATTTTTTCCATCAACTCGGCAGTGCGCATGGTGCCTTCTCTGCACGGAGCGCACTTGCCGCAGGATTCATGTTCAAAGAAACCTGCGATCCTGGTTACCACATCTACGATATCGCGGCTGTCATCTAATACGAAGACCGCACCGGAACCCAAAGTGGCACCAATAGCAGCCATGGCGTCGAAGGCCACCGGAGTGTCCAGATCAGCTTCGGGGATAAAGGCGCCAGAAGTTCCGCCGATTTGAACCGCTTTAAATTTTCTGTCGCCGGGGATTCCGCCGCCCAGCTTATATACGATTTCTCTAATGGTGGTGTTGGTGGGCACTTCGAAGAAAGTCTTGTTGTTTACATCGCCGGTCAGGGTAAACACCTTGGTTCCCGGATAAGCCGGCGCTCCGATAGCAGCATACCATTCGGCGCCTTTATCAACGATCACTGGAATATTGGCAAAGGTCTCGACATTGTTAACTATCGTGGGTTTCTGCCACAATCCCTGCGACGGCGGGAACGGCGGTTTGAAGCGGGGTTCGCCCCGGCTGCCTTCGATAGATTCGATCAGGGCAGTCTCTTCGCCGCATACATAGGCTCCGGCGCCCATTCTGACTTCAATGTCAAAATCGCCCAGTACGCCTTTGTCTTTGGCCTGAGCGATGGCCTGGTTGAGAACATCCACTACATAGGGATATTCACCCCGGCAATATATATAGCCTTTATTGGAACCGATGGCATAACCACAGATAGCCATCCCTTCCAAAAGTGACTGGGGATCGTTTTGCATAATCAACCGGTCTTTATAGGTCCCGGGTTCACCTTCATCGGCATTGCATACCACGTATTTCTGGTCTGCCGGCGCCATATAGGCGAACTGCCATTTTTGGCCACAATTAAATCCGGCACCACCACGGCCCCTCAACCCAGATTTCTTAACTTCCTCAATTAAGGCCTTCTGGTCCATACCGCGCGCCTTACCCAGTGCGTCATAACCGCCCTGAGCAATATAGTCGTCTATATTGAGCGGGTCGATTTTGCCGTAGTTACGCAATACAATGCGCAGTTCTTCGGCCATTGTATGACCTCCTTTCTGCTCTGCTGTTAAGTTATTTCTTGGAATGGCGGGTTATCTTATTTATATTCCGCCAGAATTGCAGAAACCTGAGCCGGCGATACGCCTGCATAAGGCTTGCCATTGACAGTGATCACAGGCGTGGCCTGGCATTGTCCAACGCACTCGGTATATTCCAGAGTAAACTTGCCATCTGCGGTGGTTTCACCCATCATAATGCCAAGCTCTCTTTCCAAAGCAGCAACCACATCCGCTGCTCCCGCGATGTGACAAGGAGCACTTTCACAAATCCTGATTATATTCTTCCCCCTGGGTTCTACTGAAAAGTAAGAGTAAAAGGTTGCGACCCCGTACGCTTCAGCTACCGGAATATTGAATATCTTGGCTGCTTCAACGATTACCTCTTCAGGCAAGTAGCTGAGCTCTTTTTGTACAGCGTGGAAAGCTTCGATGATTCCCCCAGAAACATCTTTGTACTTGGCAATGATTCCCTTGTAATCCATTCACATACCTCCTTTCTCCCCTATTTCGGGCCTGAAACTAAAACAGGCTCACTTATATAAAAATAACCGAGCGGGGTAAAATATTAAAGGATTAAGAAGGCCTGATTTTATTCATTTAGGGCGTATTTTGTGAAATTCCTCTCTTAATGATGAATTTGTTAATCCTAGTTCGTCCGCGCGTTGAACCGGTTCAGTTTTCCTCAATGTGTTGCGGTTTACTGGGATAAGCCCGAACAAGTATACAAAATACATTCTTTCGAGGTATGTTTTTTATGTCTATTAAGACCGACTTCGACATGATGGCAGTCCCGGAACATTGCCGCATCGAGCCAGTCATTGATGGCTCCTGCTACTTGATCGGCGGGAAGGTCGCTTCCTGGTCAGGGGATAGTGATGGAGTTTACTCCCCTATCGGCAAAACCTCCTCATTAAGCCAGGGCGTATATCTGGGAGCCTCCGCCCAACTCGGCCCGGATGAGGCCCGGCAAGCGGTGATTGCCGCACAGCGGGCCTACGGAGGCGGAGCCGGGCAGTGGCCGCAAATGACACCATCTGAACGCATTACTGCCATGCGATTGTTTATCGACCGCCTCGTCGGTTTAAAGCAGCGTTTCGTCAGTATGGAGATGTGGGAGATTGCCAAGCCATACCCGGCCTGCCAGGATGAATTTGAACGCACGGTTAAGTACGTCGAGGCCTCCATTTCCTTCTTGAAGGATAATTTGAATTCGTCAGCCCGCCTCAGCAGAAGCGGAGATTACATTTCCATTCTGCGCCGCACTCCGCTGGGAGTCTGCCTGTGTATGGGGCCGTTCAACTACCCTTTGAATGAAACCTTTGCCATGCTCATACCGGCTTTGTTGATGGGAAATACTGCGGTAGTAAAACCGCCCCGCTTCGGATACCTGTGTACTATGATGTTGCTGGATGCCTTTGCTGATGCTTTCCCTCCCGGGGTGGTGAATGTCATCAATGGCAACGGGGCAACCATAATAGACCCGGTGATGTCTTCAGGAGGAATTGATGTGCTGGCTTTTATCGGTTCCACTCCAGTAGCCAGCCAGCTAATTAAGCTGCATCCCGCCCCCCATCGTCTTACCACCGTGTTAGGACTGGAAGCCAAGAATGCGGCTTTCGTATTTGCTGACGCCGACCTGGAACTGGCCGCTGCGGAGTGTCTGGCGGGAGCCATGGAGTACAATGGACAGCGCTGCACCGCCATCAAGCAGATTTGGGTGCATCGGAAGGTGGCGGATAGGTTTGTGGAGATCATAAGCGAAAAGGCGGATACTTTAGTGTGTGCTATGCCGTGGGAGGACGGGGCGGTAATAACCCCCTTGCCTGCTGAAGACCGGGTGGAGTGGCTGCAAGAGCTCATGGAGGATGCCGTCGCCCGTGGGGCTGCGGTCAGCAACCGGCGCTACGGCCACGGGGAAGGCACCATGTGGTATCCGACCATACTTTATCCGGTAAACCTGGAGATGAAGGTCGCTTATGTGGAGCAATTCGGGCCTATACTTCCTGTCGCGGTATTTGATGACCAGGCTGAGCTGGTGGAGTATATGCAGAGGAGCCGATACGGCCAGCAGGCCAGTATTTTTTGCCAAAATCCCCACACCTGCGTTAGGTTTATTGATGTCTTGAGCAATATGGTGGCCCGCATCAATCTGAACGCACAGTGCCGCCGCAGTCCTGATGAACTGCCCTTTACCGGACGCAAGGATTCAGCCGAGGGCATTCTCTCGGTGGGGGAGGCCTTAAAAACATTTTCCCTGCCCTCGCTGGTCGCCGCCAATGCCAACGGCCAGGACTTATTTTGGGATTTGTTCAAAAACGGCCAATCTCAATTCATGCACCTATAGGGGGCGGCTTTACGGGAAAATTCTCCTGACACTTTTACCTGGCTAACGGGAAGCGCTCCGCCAAGGCTTACCGCCTGACGTTTTTGCTGACACTTTAATCGTTTAAAATTAAGGACAGCAATTCATTGCGGGTCTGGGCGCGGGTCTCAAACAAGCCGCGCACCGCTGAAGTCACTGTCAGGGCTCCAGGCTTGCGGATGCCGCGCATGGTCATGCACATATGCTCGGCCTGTATTACCACCGCCACCCCAAAAGGTTTAACGGTGTCATAGATGCAATCAGCGATCTGCGAAGTTAGCCGTTCCTGCAACTGCGGGCGCCGGGCATAGGCTTCCGCCACCCGAGCCAGCTTGCTTATTCCTACAACTCGGCCGCCCTTGGGGATGTAAGCCACATGGGCCTTTCCGTAGAATGGGAGGAGATGATGCTCACACATGGAATACAAAGAGATATCTTTGACTAGGACTAGCTCGTCATGATACTCAGTGAACGATACTTTCAAAAATTCGCGCGGATCTTGATCACACCCGGCGAAGATCTCCTCGTACATGCGCGCCACTCGCTGGGGGGTGTCCATCAAGCCTTCGCGCTGCGGGTTTTCCCCTATCGCTTCCAGCAACATCTGTATCGCCTGTTCTATTTTTTCCTTATCAATTGG
>DHGD01000127.1:2624-4416 GCA_002402575.1 Syntrophomonas sp. UBA4807 | reverse complement strand
TCGTAGTGTTGGCGCAAATCCCGCAGCCATTCTATACCTGCACGGTCGTTGTAGAGATCCCAGTCAATGACTCCTCCCTGACGTAGCAGCTCATTTGGCGACATACTGGCATCGCCGACTATTATCATCCGGTAATCCCCACCCAGGTTGTTGAGCACATGCAGAGTATTGGTATAATCATTAATATGACACTCGGGAGTGTGATACAGCCAATCATATATGCAGTTATGAAAGTAATAAACCTTTAAATCCTTAAAATGGCTGGAACGATGCACCGCGCTGAAAAGCTGATTGCAGAGACGGCTATAAGATATCATGGAACCTCCCGCATCCATCAGCAAGAGCACTTTGATGCTGTTCTCGCGGGGCCGCTCCCAAACCAGTTCCAGTCGGCCGGCATTCTGGCAGGTCTTGTCAATGGTGGCGTCCACATCCAGTTCGGTTTTGGCTCCCTCCAATCGGGAGGTAAACTGACGCAGTTTGCGCAGGGCTACCTGAAACTGTCTTACTCCCAGGGTCTCATCGGAACGTAACTCTTGAAAGCGCCGCATTCCCGCCACTTTAACCGCGGAGAGGTTGTTACCCTTGCCGCCGACCCGAATACCCCCGGGGTGATAGCCGGAATGCCCGAAAGGAGAGGTGCCCCCGGTTCCGATCCAGTAGTTGCCGCCATGATGCTCTTCCTGTTGTTCCTGAAGGCGTTCCGCCAGCATGCGTTTCATTTCGTCCAAATCCAATTGCTGGTGGTTGCGCCGCATTGCTTCGCTTATCTCCCGGGCAGGCAGTTCTTTATCCAGCCATTCCCAAATCTTGTCGGGCAGGCCTTCAGGGGTTTCCACCCCTTCGAAATAATGGGCAAAAGCCATGTCAAAACGGTCGTAATAGGCCTCACTCTTTACCAAGACCGCCCGGCATAAGAAATAGAATCCGGTTAGGCTGGACCCGCACAGGCCCAATTCCAGAGCTTCCAAGAGGGCGTTCCATTCATTCATGGACACCGGCAGGCCCTGGTTTTTTAGTTCATAATAAAAACGGGTAAACATTACAAATTCCTCTGGATAACATAAAATAGGGCGTTTTAGCGATAACGGCCCATAGCATTGCGGGGTTGAGGCTTTCCGGCCAGTTGCTGCAAAATCATGTCCAAATCTTCATTCTTCTTCAGCAAAACCCCCAGGAAAGGAAGTTCCTTCTTGATGCGATTGGGGCATATGCCTCCTATGACCAGGGCCTGCAGCCAGTCAATCAGTTCGCTGGTGCTCGGCCGTTTCTGCATATTGGGCATACTGCGCAGCATGTAGAATGATTCCATAGCCTGTTCCAACAGCTTCCTCTCCAGATTGGGGTGGTGCACCGCCAGGATCTTTTCCATGGCTTCAGCGTTGGGAAATTCTATGTAGTGAAAAATGCACCGGCGCAGAAAAGCGTCAGGAAGTTCTTTCTCCGCATTGCTGGTTATTATCACAATGGGACGGTGTTTAGCCTTGATGGTTTCTTTAGTCTCAGGAATATAAAAACTCATCTGGTCCAGTTCCCACAACAGGTCATTGGGGAATTCCAGATCGGCCTTATCTATCTCATCAATCAACAGCACTACCGGAGAGGGGGCCAGGAAAGCCTCGCCCACTTTCCCCATCTTGATGTAGCGCTTGATATCAGATACGTCCTGGTCGCCGAATTGGCTGTCATAGAGACGCTGTACAGTATCGTACACATACAGGCCTTCTTGTGCTTTGGTAGTCGATTTGATGTTCCAGATTATCAGTTTCATGCTCAGAGAATCGGCAATACT
>DHGD01000127.1:0-2578 GCA_002402575.1 Syntrophomonas sp. UBA4807 | reverse complement strand
GAACCATTATAATTGCCTCTAGGCCTCTCCATGACATAAAGCCCCCATATTGTAAAATATTTCACTTAGTATAATAACAGACTGGGAGGATGGCGTCAATCCGTCCCATGGCCGTTAAATCCGGGCTGCAGCCTTACCAGCCACAAATCCGGTGGAGAAGGCGGCTTGCAGATTGAAGCCGCCGGTGTAGCCGTCTATATCCAAAATTTCCCCACAGAAAAAGAGGTTTTCCACCAGTCTGGATTTCATGCTGCGCGGATCGACTTGCGACACATCCACCCCTCCCCGGGTTACTATGGCTTCTTTTATGGGGCGGGTAGCGGTAATAGTCAGGGTAAGGTTTTTCAGCAGCTCTACAAGCCTCAAGCGTTCAGCTCTGCTGGCCTGATGGGTCGGCTTATGAGGATCTATCGCGGATAAGTTTATTACCACCGGGATCAACATTCGGGGCAGTAAATCGTCCAGAGCATTCTTGAACTGCTTGCGCGAATACAGGTCGAAGTCGCGCTGCAAGCGCTCATCGAGCTTTTCCGCTGTCAGGGCCGGTTTCAGGTCGATAACCAGTCTGACTTGTTTTCCATCTGCCAGCAACAGTGCTATTTCACTGCTCATAGTGAGAATGATGGGACCCGAAACCCCGAAATGGGTGAAAAGCATCTCTCCACATTCGCGGTTGATCATACGCCCCTCTTGATTATAAGCTGTAGCCTGAACGTTTTTGAGACTCAAGCCCTGGCATTGGCTTACCCAGGTCTCGGCAGTTTCAAGAGGCACCAGTCCCGGTCGGGGTATGACGATATTATGACCTGCCTGAGCCGCCCAGCGGTAACCATCCCCGGTTGATCCGGTAGATGGGTAGGAAAGACCGCCAGTGGCGATTATGAAGGCATCTGCGCTCATTACTCCGCAATCAGTCTTCAAAAAGCTTACCCGGCCGTCCTGTAAAAGCAGCTCCTTCACCTGACATGGTTTTATAACCTCCACGCCGTACTGATACATGCATTTCTGCAAGGCTTCAACCACATCTGCGGCCCGGTCAGAGACCGGGAAAACGCGTTGTCCTCGCTCAACCTTGGTTTTTACACCTCGCTCTTCAAAAAAGCTGATCAGGTCCAGATTGCTGAATTGGTGTAAAGAGCTGTATAGAAAGCGGCCATTGACCGGGTATTGAGCTATAAAGTCCTCAATGGCCATGGCGTTGGTAAGATTACAGCGTCCCTTGCCGGTAATACTCAATTTCTTGCCTATTTCAGGTTTCTTCTCCAACAGCTTAACCCTGGCGCCCTCTGCGGCAGCGCTGATTGAGGCCATCATCCCCGCCGGCCCCGCGCCGATCACTATTATCGTTGGCATCGCCAACCCCCCTTCACAGGCTGAAAAGCTTTGGCGGCAACATAGCCAGCCCTTATTCCGCACAATTATAAATTGTTTATTATACTGCAAAAGTGTTACAATCAACTAAATGATTTTCAGGAGGTGCCCGTTTTGAACCATCCCCAAACGGCCAAGCCTGGTGTGCCGAAAATATTGCCGATACTAATTGCGTTAATACTGGGGGGAATGTATTATATGGCGGCTTATGTCGACATATCCACCCCGGAAAGAACTATAAATGAATTTTATCAGGCCTATTTTGACAAAGACTATAACACCGTAGCCGACAACCTGAGCGTATTTTGGTCGGTAAATATACTTCCACAGTATCAGAATCAGAGTGCTTCCGAACTTTTACAGAAGCGTGATGAAATCGTCAAGGAAGCCGCTGCGGCGCTCAAATCCAGTGAAGCAAATCTACCCCCTCAAGATAGCCTTTCAGTCGAGGTACTAAAAGAATACACCAAAAGCGGAGAATACAGTGCTCTGGTCATATACCAAGTAATGGATAAAAAAGAGCCGGTGCAGAAAGAGGTGGCCTTTTTGATTAAGGAAGCCGGAGCATACAAGGTTATCAACTTTTCACCTATCGATGATTCAGATTTGGAATTGGTAAAAGACTATCGCTTGGATGAGCTTGATAACAGTTTCAAAATACTCCTGGGAGTGCAATAGCAATTTCTCAAGCATTGAAATACCTAGTTAGGGGGCACCCGTTTGAGGCGCCCCCTCGTTATCTTAACAAGGTTCTGCTTTCAGCCCTGTTCCAGTTGCAAATCCGATCCGGAGGAGTAAAATACCTTGGCGTGGGACGGAACCTGCATACCAGGAGCCAATTCGCATCCGCTGTTGACAACTGCCCCGGAGGCAATCCACACCTGTTGTCCCAAAATACAGTTGCCGCCCACCAATGCCTCTTCTATGCGCGCTTGTCGCCCCACCGTGGTGTTGCTCCACAGTACCGAATTAGTTATTGTGGCTCCAGCTGATATCACACAGCCGTCTCCCACTACATTGGTGCCATGCCACTGCACCCCTTCCCCTAAGGAAACGTTTTTACCGAGCAAAACCCGGGCGCCGTTGGGCATGACGCTTACCTCACCCGGTATGGAAATTTTCACCCCGCCCGTCAAGGCATCGAACTGGGCCTGACGATAACTGTTGATGCTGCCGATATCACACCAGTACCCGGAAACCGGCATGC
>DHGD01000118.1:56923-57998 GCA_002402575.1 Syntrophomonas sp. UBA4807 | reverse complement strand
CTGACGCTGAGCCAGCCTGCCAGCAAGTTGGTGAGATACCTGCCTCCCAAACAGGGGGGAATATAGCCCAATGCGTAAAACAGCAAATAACCGGGCACTGTAACCGCCCAGGCCACCAGTTCTTCCGGGCCGATTCCAAACAGGCTGCGAAAGTCGGATATAATTACCGCTGCTAATTCATGATTTCTCCCGGCGCCAAAAGTATAAACCTGAGCTCCCTCTTTATCTTGGCCCACGTAGATCAGTTCTCCGCTTAGATCGCGNNTTATGATCGTCAAAATGTTTCACTTGGCGGTAATCGTTATTATGCAAATCGCCCATAAAGATATGGGCGGCGATAAGGGCGTGATGAACCCCGGTGGGGCCCACAAATATAATGTTCATGGCTTCTCCTGCGCTATTGCATTGATTTTAGGCGGGTTATCTTTACCAAGTTGGCGATACTATCAAAAGCGTCTCTGGTCCCGTAAAACAATACAGGCCGTCCCAGCCAGGCCCAGCCCAGGCGGCGGGAAATAAAGCCGCCGATCATCATCAGCAGGTTGACCCGGCTCATGCAATTGACTGCTATCACCTCGTTTTCTTTTCCCCAAAGACGCGCTACCCCCATAAGCATAGCGGTGCACCGCTCTCCCATGTTCTTTTTGCCCAGGACATAGACCTGATTGCCTCCCTCATCGGTTCCCATATAGCGAATGGTGCCGAAGTCACTATTCCGGGTTTTATCGAAATAGGGCAGGTGCATCATTTCGTTGGAGGTGGGCAGCCGGTCGGCATCTAGCATATTAAGGTGCAGGGCAGCAGCCATTACTGAGGAATGGGACCCGCCATAACAATGGTAAATCACCTTCATGATCACATTTCCCTTGTGTCAGTGTTTGCATATGATCAATATGCCGTTTTCCAGGTCATGGACGTTGCCGCCTAAAATACGGGACAGAGTCAAGGTCAGGATTTGCTGCTCGGCGCTGTCTTGAGCTAGAAAAACCGGGCATCCGCAACCCTGCACCAGACTGGCGTCCAGGGTTACAATGGCCAGAATATAATCTTTCAGTTCAGTCTCCACTTAATCCGC
>DHGD01000118.1:56576-56863 GCA_002402575.1 Syntrophomonas sp. UBA4807 | reverse complement strand
CCCTTGTCGGCATGCATCCTGGCCATCGGCGCCATCTCCATCTCCCCGATGTCCACCTTGGCACCCAGGATGGAGATCACATCATGGATGATAGCCATGCGCTGCCCCGGGCTTTGCAGGGTCAGGCGACCTTCATCATCAAAGGGATGAATCAGTACCGCCAGGGCTTCAGCTTGTATTTTGTGGCGGGTTTTCTCGAACCCCACGTTCATCATGGGAACTTCGGCCACTTTGAGCAAAGCTCCCTCAAAGCTTAACTTGGCCGGTTCAATCGTGGCGATATCCCC
>DHGD01000118.1:0-56554 GCA_002402575.1 Syntrophomonas sp. UBA4807 | reverse complement strand
GGTCGCTGCCGAGACGGCCAATGAGGTTAACATCACTAAATAATTGCGCACTTCAAATACCCGGGCGATACCTTCTATATAGTCAGGCCCTCGGGTTATCAATTTGTTTTCCTCCAGACTGGTCAGGGTCTTGCGCTCCATATCCCTGATTTCACGAAATTGTGTAGCCGCCAGGGCCAGGAAAGTAACCGCCGCATAATCAGGCTCAGCTATGGCTGGTATGGCCACAGCGCCGAGGCTGGCGGCGATAAAGCCTAGTGCCAGGTGGGTTATATGACCGTGTGGATATGTGGGATAATGGCGGTAGTCATAGCGCAACAGTATCCAGCGATTGATAAAACCGGCTGTAATTCCCGCCAATATAACCGTTCCATAACCCTGCATCAGCGTCCCGCGTTATTTTTATTGAGCAGATAGAATCCTGCTCCGGCAGCAGCAGCAACCGTGATGAGAATTAATATGGTGGTCCAAGCTGAAGGGGAGTTTTGCTGCAAGGGCTTGGCCGCCGGAGTTCCCCCTGTACTGTCGGCACTGCCTCCGCCTATAGCGGCTGATAATACATCAGCGAATGCGGTAACCCCTTTGGTGGCATCATCTTTGGAATTGGTATGGGAGCCGACCTCGATCAGCATAGCCCGCGGGTTGAGGTCTTGATTGTAATCTCCTTTGCCCATGAAGATGCCGTTAGAAAGCCCCGGTTTGGTTTTATCCATAACCGCTTTGAGCTGCTTGGCGAATTCCAGATTGGTTTTCATATTGGGGTTGGACTTGCCCACCACCAGTTTTATCTTGGTGGCTTCCTCTCCGTTTACCGTGGTCTGATACTGATTGGGTGGTACCGCATCGCGGTGCACGTCTATCAGTACTTGTGAACCATTTTTCAACAGGGACGCTGCCGTGCGGCGTGAGCGGTTGTACGCATTGACGTCATGCGGGTTGTGATTGTTCTTGTTGTAATCCACCGTATAGCCCAATTGCTGCAAGCGCTGCGCCAAAGCGTTACCGACGTCATAGATGCCCCCGTTGCCTTCTTGGCTTTCTTTGCCATCAGTGGGAACATAGGATTCATCGCTATGAGTGTGATAGATGGCAATGGTCGGTTTGGCCGCCACTACCGGAATCTCCTTGCTGTCGATCACCCAGGCCTGGCGAGAGTTGTCAAAATTAACTTCCGGCATCTGTTCCTGGCCAATATAAACACAACGGGCGGTGTGTCCTGATACCTCCACCACCTGGTATTTGCCATTATCGGCTTTGATATATTCATCACCCACATAAACTTGAGAACCGGTCTGAACTATGGTGTTATTGTTTTCATCCACCAGTGAGAAATAGTACCCCGAGGGTAATTCCTCATAAACCGCCTCAACTGGTGCGGGGAAAAATAGCCCCCATGCTGCTGACAGGCCGAAGGCTAGAAAGAGGATTATCGATCTAGGCATGGTCGTCCCCCCGATCCTCTTGGCCACTGATTCCGGTAACCGAGATGCGTTCTTCCCAATCCTTGAACTCATCCTGATCAGGTTCATCATCTTTATCATGCTCGGAATAATCGGCTCCGGAAACGTGATTGGCGGGTTTACGAGCTGGTACTGGTTCCTTGAGGTTTTTCAGCAGGGCCGGGTCTTTATCATAACTGCTGGGTCCGCCTGACAGGCGTTCCAGGCTCTCACCCACGATTTCGGCCAGCATTATAGCAAGTATTCCGGCCAGTACCAGGGAGTCGAAGGCGCCGGCGCCACCCAGATGAACCGTGCCCCGGACGCCTCTTTGCACCAGATAAACGTATTGCCCGATGTCAAGGGCCATTACGCCCATTACCGCTGCAAAAAAAGCGCCGCGCCGTGATCTTCCAGCCAGGTAGCCCACAATACCGGCCACCAGGGGATATAGGTAGATGGGATCGATAAATACGGTTTCCGGCTCGGCTCCCAGGAAACGGGCGCCGATAAAAAGCACCAGCGCGGTGACTACGGCGGCAATCGCGGACCGCATTTTTTCAAAAGCGGTCCCTGCTCCCAACCACAGCCACACAGCGATACCGACTGTAATCACTCCGCCCACATTTATAGTCAGGCGGGAGCTAACTGGTATATCGATAAAGCTGCCGATGATGATAGCGGCTATTACCGCCAGTGCCGCACGGTCAGTAATGCGCAAACGGTCCAGAGCACGATGGGCCACTCCAAAATATATCAAAATCGATACCACCACAAGCGCAATCAGACCAAAGGGGAAATTGGCCATTTTTAGCCACATCCTTTCTGAATCTCTTATGGCAATAGAATTCCCAGGAGGGTTGTTTTTATGTAACCGGGGCAGTATAGAAGTGGTTTGACGAGACGAGCGAGTTAGCGGGACCAGCAGCGCCAATCGATGTGGCGGGCTTCTAGCCAGGCGCGAGTCTGTCCCTTAATAAGCACCGGTTTTTGCTGCAGTGAACGGATGTTCACAGAGGCTGTCATCAAGAACACCGCTTTAAGCCGGTAAACCCATTGTTGCAGATAATCGGCCAAAGCGCCCTCACCTGCACCGCTATATAATTTTATAAAAGGGGCCGCCATACCTACCAGTTCAGCCCCCATGGCTATGGCTTTAGCGGCGTCCATGGCTGTCCTCAGGCCTCCACAGGCTATGACCTGTACCGGCAGACCCAGGGAGAGGATTTCAGCCAGGCTGACCGCAGTGGAGATGCCCCACTGGTCCAGTTCAGCATTGAAACAACCCTGCCGTCGGTCTTCGATCATTACAAAATTGGTGCCGCCCTGCCCCCCGGTATCGAAAATCTTAACCCCGGCGGCAAAAAGCTTAGCAGCGCTCTCTCTGCTCAGGCCGAAGCCCACCTCTTTAGCGATGACCGGCACAGAAGCCGCAGCCACAATTTGCCTGATATTGTCCAACATCCCGGCAAAATGGCGTTCCCCTTCGCGCATGGCCAGTTCCTGAGGAACATTGAGATGCAGCTGCAGAGCGTCGGCCTTTATCATTTCAACAACCCGCAAGGTTTCATCAGGCTTCGCCAGGGCGCTGATGTTGGCGATAATCACGCCATGCGGATTAACTTCCCGCACCACCTCAAAAGAGTCGCGCCGCTCCGGCTCTGACAAAGCAATGGACTGCGAACCAACTGCCATAGCCACACCGAACTGGCAGGCCAATTCCGACAATGCCCGGTTGATTTCGCGGCCTCGCTCGGTGCCGCCGGTAATGGCGTTGATCAGCAGCGGAATCTGCAATCTCTTGCCCAGAAATTCCTGGCTTAAATCGATTTGTTCCAGATCCAGTTCGGGCACTGCCTGATGAATCAGATCCACATCCTCAAAACCGTTTGTCTCCGGTCCATCCGCACAGGTCTGGCTAATCTCGATATGTTCGTCTTTGCGCCTGGCTCTAATGGCTAGTGCCTCCTTGCCAGCTCCCTAGCTTTCTGCAGCGCTGCAGCGTCATTAATGTTGAAAAATAGCTCTTCAAGCGGCCCAAAAGATGACAAACAGCTCTCGTCAACATAGCGAGTTTTAATCGCCTCAAATACTCTGGTCAATTTCAATAAATCTTTTTCCAGGCAGTCAGTCATAATCTGCAGGCAGCTCTGGTTATAAACTGCGGCGGTGGGCTGCAGATACCCCTTTACGACCGGCACCACCGCGTCATAGCCGGCAGCTTGCCGGAAAAGGTACTCAACTAACTCTATATTTACGAAGAGCATATCACAACTGAGCACAAACAGCGGCCCCCCGGACGATGCCTTTAGAGCGGCATGAATGCCTGCTATGGGGCCTTTGCGAGGAAATATATCGGTTATTACCCGGGCCGGGTAATGGGCATACAATTGAGGCTCATTAGTTACAATAAAGGTCTCGGAAAAATGAGGCTGCAACCGGTTGAGGATGTATTCCAGTACGGTAATCCCATTGAGATCTGCCAAAGCCTTGTTGGTACCCAGGCGAGAACTGCGCCCGCCTGATAGAATTGCCAGGTTGGGCATATGTCGACTCCTTTGTGGTCTTAATAGGAAAGGCTGCCATAAGCAGCCCTATTTCTATCGGGGTAAGTTGCCGCATTGATGGTTACAGCATCCTTGGCAAACTCCCGGCCCGGATGACCCGTCCTGGTAAGGCGTTATTTTAGTGCTGAAGGTGGTCAGAAGAGCGTCCACCTCTTGCGACTGGCAGGCGGGGCATTTGACCTTGTCACGTTCTTTAAAACTAGTCAGCACCTCAAATTGGCTTTCACAAGTCCGGCATTTAAATTCATATATGGGCATAATATCACTATCCTGCGGAATTATTCGTTGTCGCCCTCAGGCTGCGACTCCAGGTATTGCTCCACATCAGCCCGGTTGGCGTCATTTCTGGCTTCTTTTACCGACAATCCGATGCGTTTTTCATTGGGGTCGATGCTGATTATCTTGACCATCACCCGGTCACCGGCTTTGACCACATCCTCCGGTTTTTCCACCCGGTAATCGGCCAGCTGCGATATATGCACCAGTCCGTCCACACCCGGATTAAGTTCCACGAAGGCTCCGAAGGGGGCTATTCTGACCACGGTCCCCTCGACTATATCGCCTTGATGATATTTTTCCAGAGCCAGCTCCCAGGGGCTCTTAAGAAGTTTCTTGCGGCTCAATGAAACTCTTTCTTTCTCCCGGTCCAGGCCCAGGATATAGACCTCGATTTCATCGCCTTCACTGAGGATATCGGCAGGGTGCTCCACCCGGCGGTGATCGAGTTCGGATACATGTAAGAGTCCTTCATAACCACCCAGGTCTATAAATGCGCCATAGTCCACAATGCGTTTCACAGTCCCCTGGCGGGTCTGTCCTTCAGAAATGCTTTGCCAAAATTCAGCCTTCTGGCGGTTCTTTTCTTCCAGTACCAGTTCCCGGCGGGATAAAACCACCTGTGAACCGCGGCGCTTGTTGCGATTGAACTCGATAATATTGAACAGCATGGTCTGCCCGATATAATCATCCAGGTTCTTCACATAGCCATCGTCAACATGGGAAGCGGGCAGAAAACCTACAACCCCTACGTCAGCCAGCAGACCGCCTTTGACGCTTTCCACAACCGTGCCTTCCACAGGCCGCTTTTCATTGTAGGCCACTTCCAGCTCGTCTAAAGTCTTTTTAAAGTCGACTTTCTTCTTTGAAAGCAAGATAGTGCCATCATCATCCCATTTCAACACCAAGACCTCGATCTCATCGCCAACTTGAACCAGTTCACGAGCTGAGCCGACATCCTTTAACGACATTTCTCGGAGAGGAATTACACCTTCAGATTTGCCGCCCACATCAACCATGACTTCATCATCCAGCACTTGAACGACCGTACCCTTTATTACTTCTCCCCGGCTGGGAGTTGCTAGACCTGCCATTTCAGCCTCAAGTTTGGCAAAGGATTCCTCGTTGCTCGGCTTCTCTCCGGCTTGGATCTGATCTTCCCTTTCATCGTCATAACCTGTCATCCTACTCATTACCTCCTTAATAATCCAGTCCGGAGTAGAAGCACCTGCAGTAATCCCGACCGCCTCACAGTATTTGAACCATTCGGGCTTCAATTCTGAGGCATCTTCGATCCTGTAAGTATTAACCCCGGTATTTAAACACTCTCTGACAAGAGTGGCAGTATTAGAACTATGGGGATCACCGATCACCAGCATCAAGTCGACCTGAGCGCATAATTCCCGCGCCGCCTGGATGCGCCTGGAAGTGGCCGAACAGATAGTGTTAAACACCCTGGCCTCGCCGCATCCGGGCAAGAGACCTGCGGCCATTTGGTAGTAGTCACGAGCTTCTTGGGTGGTCTGGGATACCACCCCCACCTTATCCATGGGGGGCAGCATTTCAGCCTGGGTACGGTCTTTCACCACTCGTGCGCTCTGACACCAGCCGAGTATGCCTTGCACCTCAGGATGGTTTTCATCTCCAAATATTACCACGCTATAACCCTGTTTATCCAGCTCGGCAACCAGGTGCTGTATCCTCGATACTCGCGGACAGGTAGCATCTACCACCACCAAGCCCTTGCTTTTGGCCTGGCTGATAATCTGCGGCGCACATCCGTGTGAACGTATCACCAGAGTCTGTCCGGGCTTAAGCGGTTCGATGCTGTCTACCGCTTCGATGCCCTGCTGTGACAGGTTCTGAACCACAGAGCGGTTGTGTACCAGCGGCCCCAGGGTAAAGCATACCTCGGCTGAAGAACTTTCTCGGGCGAGCTTTACGGCTCGTTTTACTCCCGCACAGAAACCGGCATGACTGGCTAATCGGGTGTACACTGGTTTTACCCCACAAATATATAATAAATTCTAAAGATCTTGGATAAATCCTTCTTTAATTTCGCAAAAGTATACTAATTTGCGCCATAATATCTTCACTTATTGTTCCCAGGAGCGCAGAACTATACTTTTCCCGGCGATATTCGGCCAGGTCAAGAGGCTTGCCAATACGCACCCGCAAGGGGCGAAACCAGCCGCAGGGGAAGCACCGCTCCGTACCGCTGACCGCTACCGGCACAATCACTGCTCCGCTTTTTAAGGCCAGCATGGCCACCCCGGGTTGAATACTGGTTTGAGCAACAACTTTTCGGCGCGCTCCTTCGGGGAAAATTCCCAGCGCCTCTCCATCTTGGAGCATCTGCAAGGCTTGCCTGATGGCATTACGATCCGCCGACCCTCTCTGCACCGGGAAGGCGTTCAGCCCCCGTAATACGGCGCCTAAAATCCTATTATGAAACAACTCCGCTTTGGCCATGAAATGAACCGGCCGGGGTAAAGCCACCCCAACCATAATGGGGTCCCAATTGCTTACATGATTGGCGGCTATGATTACCGGGCCTGTTTTGGGTAGGTTATGTAATCCCTCTATTTTCAAACCAAGAACAAGCAAAAAGATGCGAAAAAAACCCCTGATCAAAATGTAAAACATATTAAGCCCTCCGAATCTTATCCAGTATGACCTGCAACACCTCATCTTCAGTCATTTTGCTGGTGTCCAGGATGATATGATCCGGCAAAGTCCGCAATGCACCCACCGGGCGCTGGGAATCGAGTTTATCCCTGGCCATGATTTCTTCGCGAATTCTGTCAACATCAGCGTTGTAACCGCGCTTTTCCATTTCTCTCACCCGGCGCTGGGTACGCGCTTCTATGCTGGCAGTCAAGAAAATTTTGAAGTCGGCATCCGGCAGCACGAATTCCCCTATATCCCGCCCATCCATGACCACCGAACAAGCTCGGGCCAGGGCCTGCTGTCGCTGCACCATGATTTTCCTCACTCCGGGATGGGCCGAAACTACCGATACCGCCTCACTTACCTGTGGCGATCTTATCTGGCTGGTAACGTCTTGTCCGTCACTGAAAATTATCTGCCCGTCGAATTGATTTTGGAAGTGCATATCTGTGGAGACTGCCAGTTTTTCCAGAAGGCTGGAGTCGTTGAGGTCAATACCTTGTTGCAGGGCTTTAAGAGTGAGGGCTCGATACATCGCACCGCTATCAACGTAAGTAAAGTTCAGTTCATTGGCCAATCTGCGAGCCACAGTGCTTTTCCCCGCACCAGCCGGACCATCAATCGCAATCTTCATTAGTTAACCACCCACATATGCTCGTCTCTATTTTAGCATACCTGATTGAACTGCAACACCCAGCCCTCAAAATCTTTTGCTATGCTCTATACAATCTCGGTCAGCTTCCTCAAGAGCGTCCAGAATTGAGGAAATGATATGTCCACAGCCTCAGCCTGGGTTAGAGTAGTCTCTCCTGTGGCGGTTAAAGCTGCTACCGCCAGGCTCATGGCAATGCGATGGTCTGCAAAGCTGTCCACTCTGGCCCCCTGCAGACCTCCCGGTCTCCCCTGGATAATCAGCCCCCGGGGCAGTTCCTCGACATGGCCGCCCATTTTGTTCAGCTCACTGCACATGACGGCCAGCCGATCCGACTCCTTGACTCGCAATTCAGCGGCGCCATCCACCCGGGATTCCCCCTCGGCGACAGTCATGGCGACAGCCAGCACCGGAATTTCATCCACCAGTCGCGGCACCAAAGAACCTTCCACCACCGTAGCCCGCAAGGGAGCGCTTCTCACCAAGAGATCCGCCACCGGTTCGCCCCCTATCACCCGGCAGTTTTCCGCCGTGATATCAGCTCCCATGGATTCCAGCACCTCAATTACCCCGGAGCGGGTCGGATTGACTCCCACATTACGGATGAGCAGTTCCGAGCCAGGCACTATGGTCGCGGCCACTATAAAAAAAGCCGCCGAAGATATATCCCCTGGCACCTGAAAGTCCTGGGGCTCTAGAGCAAAACCCGGCCGGAGGGTGATCTCCCCCCCATCAAACCGCAAACCCGCTCCCATAGCAGACAACATGCGTTCACTATGATCCCGGGAGTGCTCCGCTTCCCTCAATACGGTCGGACCTTCAGCCTGCAGACCCGCCAGTAATAGCGCCGTTTTGAGCTGGGCGCTGGCCACCGGCAGCTGGTAGTCGATGCCCTTGAGCCGTTGGCCTTTAATAGCTAAAGGAGCCAGTCCGTTGTGCCGCGAGGAAATGCTGGCCCCCATCCGCTCCAGGGGGTCGATGATCCGGCGCATTGGCCGCCGGCGCAGAGAAGCGTCTCCGCTTAAAATCGATAAGAACGGTCTGCCGGCCAGAAGACCGGTCAAAAGGCGCATGGTGGTGCCTGAATTGCCGCAATCCAATATGTCATCCGGCTCCTGCAAATCCTGCCAACCATTCCCCCGCACAATCAATCGTCCCTGCTTTGCCTTGATTTCTACCCCCAACTGGCGCAGGCAGTTGCAGGTAGCTCTGATATCCTGGGCTTCCAGACAATTATTCACACTGCCCTCACCCTGCGCCAGGGCTGAAAAGATAAGAGCGCGGTGCGATATCGACTTATCTGCGCTGACCTCTATTTCCCCCCGCAAGGGCTGACATGGACTCAGTTGTATTTCCACTGCGTTAAACCTCCTACTCCTACTTCGTCCAGGCCTTAATATGCTCTTCGCCCAAGGCTTCGACCGCTCGTCGGGCTGATTGCTCATCAGGGACACTGATACGTATGGTGCCGCCGTCGCCTTCTCTTATTCTCAGGATTTCCAAATCCATTATATTAACCTGGCATGATCCCAGGATGTTCCCCAACTGCCCTATCACTCCGGGTTGGTCAGGCACTATACATATTACATCGCTGCAACTCCCCATCAGGCTCCGCTGCCAGGCGGGTATTTGCGCTCTGAGGGCAGAGGCCTGCTCCAGCATAGCCAGCAGTGCGCCGCGGTCGTTTTGCTCAAGCGCTTTCTTCATGTGGCCCAGTTCTTCTATTAGTTTCTGCAATTCGGAACTGATATATCTGGCATTACTGAAAATGATGTCCTGCCACAGAGCAGGATCTCCTGAGGCAACCCGGGTGGTATCGCGGAATCCTCCCGCAGCCATCATCAAAACAGTCGGGTCTGCTTTGGTAACATTTAAGAGGGCGGCCGCAGCCAGGTGGGGTACATGGCTTATGCGGGCGACGGCCTGGTCATGTATGGCAGCACTCATCACTTGAACCTTGGCCCCGGTAGTTTCAACCAACCTGCTTAACCGGCGCAGAACAGACCGGGGGGTGTCCTCTGCCGGAGTAAGAATGTACACCGCGTTTTCGAACAAGTACCGATCTGCCCCCTGTATCCCCGCTGTCTCCGCGCCTGCCATAGGATGTCCGCCGATGCCGAAAACATGTGCGGGCAGTTCCGTAAACAGGGCAGCCACCTCGGTCTTGGTGCTGCCTACATCGGTTAATACCGCGCCAGGCCGCACCAAGGGCAGTATATCCCTTAATATCTGCGGGTAAGCGGCCATGGGGGAACACAAAAATATGATCTCAGCGCGAGCGACAGCCTCCTCAAGAGGGGGGCTGGCATCAATGGCTCCTATCTTAATAGCCTGCTCCACTGCCGCTGCGCTCTTATCCAGGCCGGTAATCCTCTTGACCAGCGGGGATCCCTGTAAGGCCAAACCCAGCGAACCTCCTATCAAACCCAAACCTATTATAAGGACTTCTTCAGCCATTTGCCTTATCGCCGCCTTCCAGCTTTTTGCCCAAGGCTGCCGTCATTTGACCCAGATTATTCATCAAGGCCTGGAATCTATCCGGGGTCAGGGATTGAGGCCCGTCAGACCACGCCTCGGTGGGATTCTGGTGCACCTCGATCATCAGTCCGTCACATCCGGCTCCAACTGCGGCCAGTGACATGGGCTCCACCAGGCGCCATTTCCCAGTGCCATGGCTGGGATCGACTACCACCGGCAGGTGGGTCAGGTGTTTGATTATGGGAACCGCGCTCAAGTCCAGGGTGTTGCGGGTGTAGGTTTCAAAGCTGCGGATGCCGCGCTCACACATGATCACCTCCGGGTTGCCGCTGGATATGATGTATTCCGCAGCCATGATCCATTCCTCTATAGTGGCTGCCGGGCCGCGTTTTAACATTACCGGTTTGCCGATTTTGCCCAGCTCACGGAGCAGGAAGTAGTTCTGCATATTGCGTGCTCCCACCTGTAAGATATCCGCATACAGTGCGACCATTTCCATATGGCGCGGGTCCATGACCTCGGTAACCACCGGGAGCCCGGTCTGCCGGCTGGCTTCGGCCAGTATCTTTAAGCCTTCCAGTTCCATACCCTGAAAGGAGTAGGGTGAAGTGCGGGGTTTAAAGGCTCCCCCACGCAGCATGGCTGCTCCCGAAGCTTTAACCAGCCTGGCTACCTCCAGATATTTTTCCATCCCTTCCACCGCACAGGGCCCGGCGATAACCGTTAGTGTGCCCCCGCCTAACTGGCAACCCTTGACCTTGATGACGGTTTCTTGTTTAAATTCCCGTGAGGCCAGTTTAAAGGGCTGCACGATCGGGACCACCCGCTCCACCCCGGCTAAGGTCTCAAACAAGTCCAGATCCTCCTGAGTGCGGTTGCCGACCGCGCCGATGATAGTGCGCTCCACCCCCTGGGAAAGGTGCACCTGAAAATGGCGCTCTCCCAGTTTGATTGTCACCTGTTCGATCAGTTCCTGATTGACATTTTTTTCCATGACAATAATCATAAAAAAACCTCCTTACACAGCGTGGAGGAGAGAAAAACAGAAACCATTGGCATATCGCCAATGGTCGATCCATTGTCGTTATTCCCACCGTCCTGCCGTCCTACAGTATTTTCAGTGTCATCCTACCTTACTACAATATCTAGAATACCTCAAACACCCCGCCAAGATCAAGTCAAATCTACAATGACAAATACAATCAGGGACAAAGGTAATAGTCGTCCCGGTCCCCGGGGATCGCTTTGTCTACTACCAATTTACACGGAAAGGAGGTAATAGTCGTCCCGGTCCCCGGGGATCGCTTGCTTTTATGGCCGTTAAGCTTTATAGATGGAGTTGGCGCCAACCGTTTTTAATGGTTTTTTGTTTAATTGAAACGGAGTGATTGTTTTTGTGATGGTTTCAGTGCGGTCAGCCGGCCGGTGACATCATCATGGCAGCTGCTGGTTATCAAGGCTCCATATTGACCTGAGGGGGTTTTCCGCCGCTTTTTGACGCGGCCGGGCACGGTCTGCAGCAATCAGCGGGATCACGGTTAAATTTTTTTGCGTCGGCTGCCAACCACTTATCAGGCTATTACCCCAAACGATACCGATATTCATGACACCCGGACAGCAATACTCCTGCGTCTCCTCAGGAGGTCATTTGCTTTCGTTGACCGCGGCCAGGTAGATTCCGGTCAGAATCAAACCGCCTCCGGCCAGTTGGTACCACAACAGGGCTTCGTGAAAAATAATCCAGCCCAGGATACTGGCCATAACCGATTCGCCGAGAATGGAAACTGCCACCAGCGGCGCTTTGACAAATTTCAAAGCCCAGTTTAGAACCGCATGCCCGCCCAGCCCCGGGCCAAGGCCCATTAAGAGAAATAAAAGCCAGTCAACTGCCGGGTAGCCGCTTAAGGGGAGGTTCGCTAAGAGAGCAGTTGCCAGTATAACCACAGCAGCTACTGATGATACCACCACGGTGTAATCCAATATCTCCACCCTGGCCCTGACCTGCCGCCCTATCAAGAGGTAGACGGCTACAAACAGTCCGCTGGCTAATGCCATCATATCGCCCAGCAATTTTCCATGACCCAGGTCGCCCCCAGCGATCAAGCCTGATCCGGTCAAGGCGGCAAGCACTCCGACGATAGCCCAGCGCTTCAACCCCTCCCGCAGAAATAAGGCTGAGAAGAATAAAACGAAGATTACCTGCAGATTAGTGAACAAAACCGAACTAGAGATGCTGGTATAAGACAGCGAACTGATCCAAAATGCCAAATGCAGGGCCAGGAAAAGGCCGGACACGGCCATCAAGGCCATGTCGCGGCGGCTTATGCGAGCCATCGCGGCAATGTTTTTCCTTTTCCAGGCCAGAGCCAAAACAGTGGTGGCGACCAGGCGGTACAAGGCTATAATCAAAGCCGGCGCTGAACACCAGCGGATCATAATGGAGGAGGTGGACATGCACAGGACTCCGAAGAATATGGCAGCGAAGACAGGAACTGTCTTCATGCTTCCACCCCGAGATAGGATTGAATGACGCGGGGGTCGCTCTTGATCTGCTCCGGTCGCCCTTCCGCAATCTTGCGTCCATAGTCCAGCACCGCGATTTGTTCACAGATACTCATCACCAGGTGCATGTCATGTTCTACCAGCAGAATGGTCAACTGCATATCATCGCGGATCTTCCAGATGAGGTCCATAAGCTCGATCTTTTCCGAGCTGTTCATCCCTGCCGCCGGCTCGTCCAAGAGCAGCAGTGAGGGCTCTGCAATCAAGGCCCGGGCAATTTCCAGGCGGCGCTGTTCACCGTAGGAAAGGCTTTGCGCATATTCCATGCGCTTGTCATAAAGACCCAGCATATCGATAAGCGCTTCCGCCTTCTCCTGACAATGCTTCTGCTCACGAGAGTAAGAGGGCAGACCCAAGATGCTGGCCCAAAAACCGGCGGAGCGGTTCCAGTTGGCAGCCACTTTGACATTATCCAATACTGACAAACGGTTGAACAGGCGTATGTTCTGAAAGGTGCGGCCTACGCCCAGCCGGGCTACCTTATGTGATGACCAAGAAGCGATGGGCTGCTGCTGAAACAGCAACTGGCCTTCAGTGGGAGGATAAATGCCGGTGATGACATTGAACAAGGTGGTTTTGCCGGCGCCATTAGGTCCAATAATGCCGAATATAGCGTGGCGCGGCACCTGCAAGTCAATGCCGTCCAGGGCGCGCAGACCTCCGAATTCCTGACTTATACCCCGCAATTCTAAGACTGGCATGGTTTCTCCCCTTTCGCCCGGCGAGTTTTTATCAGATCATAGACACGCATATCACCAAACAAGCCGTTGGGCCTGAATATCATCAACAAAACCAACAGGGCGCCGTAAAACAGCATACGGTATTCAGCCACCACGCGCAGCATTTCAGGCAGTATGGTTAGTATGGCAGCGCCCAGGATGGATCCCGGTATGCTCCCCAACCCACCCAGGACTACCATGTTGAGGATCTCAATAGAGCGCATAAAATCGAAATCCTGAGGACTGATATAGTACATGTAATGGGCATAGAGGGCTCCGCCCAGACCGCCCAAAAAAGCCCCCAGAACGAAGGATAAGACCTTGAGGTGAGTAGTGTTTATGCCGCAGGCCTCAGCCGCAATCTCATTTTCTCTGACGGCATACATAGCTTTGCCGAGACGTGAAGACAATAGCCGTTGGGTGAAAAAGATCACCACCAGGGTAATCAGCAAAACCAGCGTAAAGGAGGTCTCTTGAGGTATGCCAGAAAGACCTACCGCCTTGCCGCCCGGCTCGAAGTTGAGGAAGAACACCCGCACGATCTCCGCAAAGCCGATAGTCACTATCGCCAGGTAATCACCCTCCAGGCGCAGAGCGGGGAGTCCGATAATGAACCCAAACACCGCAGCTATGGTTGAACCGGCCAGCAAGGCCATCCAGAAGGGGGCGCCCATTTTTAAAGATACAATAGCCGAGGTATATGCTCCCAAACTCATGAAACCGGCGTGCCCCATAGACAATTGTCCGGTCACTCCGGTGGTGATATTCAGCCCCAGGGCCATTATAATATTTATTCCCACCAGAATTATGATGCGCAAATAATAAGGGTCGATAATCTGCGTAATCCACTGCTCCAAAAATCTCACCTAAACCTTTTTATTAATTTTCTCTCCCAAAATGCCCTGAGGGCGGATAATCAATACTATAATTAAAATGCCGAATGCAATGGCGTCCTTAAAGGAAGAGGATATATAAGCCACCCCCATGATCTCCAGTATACCCAGGGTAAGGCCACCCAACATGGCACCGGGTATGGAACCAATGCCCCCCAATACCGCGGCCGCAAAAGCCTTAAGCCCGGCCAAAGTCCCCATATATGGCCACACCGCATTGTAGTAGACTCCTACCATAACCCCTCCGGCAGCGGCCAGGGCCGAGCCTATGGCAAAGGTATAGGAAATTACCCGGTTGACATTGATACCCATCAGGGCGGAAGCATCAAGATCCTGGGAGCAGGCCCGCATGGCTTTGCCGATACGGGTATGCGCCACCAGGAACTGCAGCCCTATCATCAAGGCGGCAGAAACCAGCAGTATTATTACCTGCATGGAGGACAACTGCACCGGTCCCAGCGCGTATGAACCAACGTCTTGCACCGCCGGATAGCGGCGGGTATTCACCCCCGCAATCAGAGCCATCAGGGTGGAGAGAAAAATCGAGGCCCCCAGAGCACTGATTAGAGGGGATAAGCGCGATGACTTGCCCCGCAAAGGGCGGTAAGCAATCCGCTCCACCAGAACGCCTAAAAGCATGCATACCGCCATGGCTCCCAGCATAGCTACCGCCAGGTTGGCATCCCAAACGGTAACCAAAAACAGGCCCACAAAAGCCCCTACCATATAAATCTCACCATGGGCAAAATTGATCAACTGTACAATACCGTAAACCATGGTATAACCCAAGGCGATCAACGCATAGGTACTGCCCAGGGTCAATCCGTTAAGCAACTGCTGCCATATCATAATTTATTTCCTTTGCTTTTACTTGTCTCCATTAGACCATACATCAATCCGCTGGACTAGCTCTATAAGCAATTTCTGCCACCGGGTTGATGTATGGGCAAAAGGAGAAATACCGCAAAAGCTGGCAGCCCGGGAACGCCGGGCTGCCAGACTTGCAGTCGGTTATTGCTGGGGCGCGCTGGTGGGGATCTTTTCCAGCAAGGCCGGGAATTTATCCCCTTTAACAGTCAACAGAAAGACTGGGCTCTTGAGCGGCTCACGATCCGGGAGGAAGGTGGTTTTGCCGGAAACGCCCGGATAATCTTTAAGTTTTGCCAGTTCCGCCTTAAACACCTTGGGGTCGCTGCTCTTGGCCGCTTCCATGGCTTTGGCGATTATCATCACCGCGTCATAGTACTGGGCTGAGAACATATCAGGGTCTTCATTGTATTTGGCCCGGTAAGCCTTGATAAAGGCATCAGTTTCAGGACTGGGCTGGTCTGCCGAGAAACCGGCATAGAATATGACCTTTTCTTCCACCGCTTTGCCGCCCAGTTTCTTGAGGTCTTCGCCATACAGCCCGTCGCCGCCTACCATGATGATGTCCAGACCTTGTTTTTGGGCTTCCAGCATGAGCAGGGCAGCTTCGGTGTAGTAGCCGGTGAACACCAGAACCTGCGGTTTGGCTTGTTTCAGCTTAGTAATCTGCGCGGTGAAGTCAGTTTCTTTGTCATTAATGGACTCTTCGGCCACAATGTTGCCGCCTTTGGCCTGTATGGCAGTCTTGAACACCGGGGTGAGAGCAGTGCTGTAGCCATTGTTAGTCGAGGTGATTATGGCGATATTTTTCCACCCCTTGGTGTTGATCATCCAATCGACTACTGAAGGCGCGGCAAACTTGTCCAAGAGGGTGTTGCGGAAAACATAGTCTCCTATTTCAACTACTCCGGTGCCGGTTGCTCCCGCAGAAAATATGACTATCTGGTTCTTCTGGGCGATGTCGGCGGCAATCTTGGTAAGGCCGGTGGACGGATCACCGATCATAGCCGAGACTTTGTCAACAGTGGCATATTTGGTGGCAATATTGGCAATTTCACGGGAATCACCCTTGTTGTCCTCATAAATGCCTTCCAGCTTTTTGCCCAGGACTCCGCCTTTGGCATTGATCTCCTCGATAGCCATCTTCATGCCCTTTTCTCCGGGTATGCCGTAGTTGGCGTTATTGACTGTCTTGGCGCCCAGAAAACCGAGCTTGATGGTGGTATCTGCGGCCGGAGCCGGCGACTGGCTCTTGCCACATCCCGGCAAAAGTGCAACCAGCATCGCCAGGCATAACATTGCCGCCCAGTTGCGGGCGTTCCTTTTCTTCATTCCAATTCCTCCTTGCAAATTTATTTAATGATAGTAGTTCTTGATTCTCCCCCTTCCAACTCTAATCAACAGATTTATATATTCCCCACAATTCAGCAAAATCCTGCTAATGGCTGGCAAGCCGCTGGCAAGGAGTTGTCCCTGAACAGGAGGGAAAACCGGTCGCAGTTGCGAATAATTGTATCATTCCCCAATGTGCTTTGCTCTGCAAGGTTTTATGCCGGGAGGGTAAGAAAGCGCAAATAAAGGTACTTTAATTCCAAGGAGGCGCAGATGTGAGAGTAAAAGATCGTATGTCAGCGGATGTCTTTACCATCGGCCTGGATGCCAGTGTAAATGAGGCCTTCCGCATAATGAAGGAAAAAAATATTCGCCGCCTGCCGGTCATGGATAAGAACCGCCTGGCGGGCATTATCACCCTGGGGGACTTGAATCAGGCTACCCCCTCGGCCGCCACCAGCCTGAGCATTTATGAATTGAATTACCTCCTGGCTAGAACCAGGGTCAAAGACATTTTCCCGCCTCACCAAAAGGTGATCACCGTAACCCCCCAGACCTATATTGAAACCGCCGCCAAGCTGATGCTGCAGCACCAGATCAGTGGTCTTCCGGTAATGGAGGGCGATAAACTGGTTGGTATTATAACTGAAACCGATCTGTTTCGCGCCCTTATAGATATTCTGGGGGTAAAACGCCCTCATACCCGTATAGATACACTGATACCCGAAGGCCCCGGAAGCCTGGCAGAAATAACTGGTATAATGGCTTCACGGGGAATAAATATCATCAATACGGTGGTATACTTCGATGACGCTCTGGGCAAATACAAAGTCATTCTGCGCATCGAAGCACTGGATTACCAACCGGTTGTCGAAGCATTGCGCTCCAAAGGCTATGAGATCGAATCGGTCTTAGTCAGTGAGAGGGTGGAATAGCAAGCCTGCCGGTGCAGACTGGTACGGGCATTATAGGAGTACTTGAGAAGCCCCCTGTTTGTGGTTAACAGAGGCGTGTTGTATCAGTTGATTGGCCATTCGGGCGAAATTATCCGGGGTGAGGGACTGCTTGCCGTCTGACAGGGCTGGTCAGGGATTCTGGTGCACCTCTACCATGACACCATCCGCACCGGCGGCGATAGCAGCACTGGCTATGGGGCGGTTACGAGAAGAGTCATAGAACAGGTCAGAAGACCCCATGGCAAAAACAGAGGTCTGATCCAGTAGATTGCTGCTATCCCCATGGGCCAAACTCAATGGCTATCCCTTGCGTTAGCTGCCATGGGCTGCCTCTATGCCCTGACAGGGCAAGTCGACAATAAGCTGCGGTATGACCACAGCCTTACCTAACAGAAAGAACAAGGGGGCAGCTAGCGCTCGGCTCCCCACTGTTTGCCCAAACCTAGAGGATTTATTTTGGACTCCGGGCGATTACATTAATATCCACCCGCCGGCCTTCCACCATATAAATTACCATCTCTCCCAGATTGGTGGCATGATCGGCAATTCTCTCCAGATGCCCCGCTACCAGTATCAGTGCGGTTCCCTGGGGGATGTTACCCTGATCACGCATCATATATGACAGGCATTCATGAAAGACCAGTCCGTACAGGTGATCCATTTCTTTTTCCATATCAACCAAGGTCATGGCGAGTTTTACGTCGCCATTAATGTAGGCTTGCATGGCTGTAACGACCATGTCTTGAGCTAACTGCGCCATCTTAGGTATGTCTATTAAAGGTTTCATGTAGGTTTGATCATACAGGTCGATAGCAATAGTGGCGATGCTTTCGGCGTGATCACCCATCCGTTCAAAATCAACAATTATACGCAGGGCGGTGCCGATAAAGCGAAGATCTCTGGCCATAGGCTGTTTTAGAGCAATGAGATAGAGGCACTGCTGTTCTATATCTAATTCCATCTGATCGATGATGTCATCTTTAGCGATAACTTCCCGAGCTAGCTCCATGTTTTTTTCAGTAAGGGAGCGGTTAGCCTTGTATATCTGCTCCTGCAAGAGGCTCCCCATGGTGAGGATTTCCTCCCTTAATTGCTCCAACTGTTTTTCTAATGAATCGATGGTCAAGACATTACCTCCCGAAATAATTTACTTAAGCTTTCTACCCGAACCGGCCGGTGATGTAATCTTCTGTTTTTTGATTGGCAGGATTGACAAACAATTCCTTGGTGCGGTTGAATTCGATCAGGTGCCCGTTAAGGAAGAAGCCGGTATAGTCAGACACCCGCGCAGCCTGTTGCATATTGTGGGTTACAATAACAATAGTATAGTTCTTCTTAAGTTCGGCAATCAACTCTTCTAGTTTGGAAGTGGAAATCGGATCCAGGGCTGAGGCTGGTTCATCCATGAGGATCACCTCCGGACCCACCGCTAACACCCGCGCGATCACCAGCCGTTGCTGCTGACCGCCTGACATACGGGCTGCCGGGGAATTCAAACGACTGCCCATTTCCTCCCACAGGTTGGCATCCCGCAGGCTTTTCTCCACGATCTCATCCAGCTTGCTCTTGTCCTTGATTCCATGGATTCTGGGACCATAAGCCACATTCTCATAGACTGACATGGGAAAAACCGAAGGCTTTTGGAAAACCATCCCTACTCTCTTTCTCAGAGCCACCACGTCCACCTCTTTCTCATAAATGGACAAATCATCAAGGTAGACCTGGCCTTGAATGGTGGTGCCCTCAATCAGCTCATTGAGGCGGTTGAGAGTGCGCAGAAATGTAGACTTGCCGCAGCCGCTGGGCCCGATCAGGGCGGTTACGTGGTTGGCTTTGATCTCCATACTGACTCCATGTAAGGCTTGGAAATCCTGATAAAAAACCTCCAGTCCCAGAGTCCTCATTTTCATATTATCGCTAGTGAGCGTCACACTTTCCATACTGCACCGTCCTCCCGTTTACCGCATAGCTCTGCTCAACCGATTCAAGGTCAAATTGGCCAGAAAATTGATGATAATTATCAAGACCACAATCAAAAAGGCAGTTCCGAAAGCCCGTTCGGTCGATATCCCTTCCATCGCCATAATGTAGAGGTGTACCGACATGGTCCGTGCCGGATCGGCAGGGGAGAGCGGCATACCCAGCGAACTTCCGGCGGTCAAAATGATGGCAGCGGTCTCGCCAACGGCCCGGCCGATGGAAAGAATTATGCCGGTTACAATTCCTGGCAACGCTGAGGGCAGAATTACCTTATATATAGTCTGCCAGCGGCTGGCGCCCAGGGCCAGACTATTCTCCCGGTATTCATGGGGCGCCGCGAGTATTGCTTCCTGGGAAGTACGGGTGATGGTAGGCAGAATCATTATCGCCATGGTCAGACTTCCGGATAGAATTGACCAGCCTAATCCCAGGAATATCACGAAAAACACGAACCCGAATAAGCCGAATACGATTGAAGGTATGCCTGCCAGAGTTTCAGCCGTAAGATTAACCAGGCGCGCAAATTTGCTGCCGCTAAGGGCATATTCTTCGAGATAGATAGCGCTGCCAACTCCGATGGGAACCGCTATCAATAAAGATAACACAGTCAAATATACAGTTCCCACAATGGTAGTGGATATGCCACCCAGGCGGCCGGCCCGGCTGGGGGCTTGCAGGATAAAATCCAGACTGATGGCGGAGAATCCTTTTATAATGACATACCCGATTATGCCCGCCAAAACTAACACGATAACAATTCCGGACAGCCAAAACAGTGCGGTTAATAATATCTCACTGCGCTTACTTGCCGTCACGAGCTGCACCTGCCTTAGCTGCTATATTAACCATCATATTCAAAGCCACGATGAAAACAAACAAAACTACTCCGGTGGCAAACAGCGCCGCTTGGTGATCCCCGGCTGCATAGCCCATTTCCAGGACTATATTGCTGGTCATGGTCCGCACCGGCTCCAGGATACTGCCGGGAATTATAGCAGCATTCCCGGTTACCATAACCACTGCCATGGTTTCACCTATGGCCCGGCCCATCCCCAGCACTACCGCGGTTATGATACCTGAACGCGCAGCGGGAATTATAACCCGGAAAATAGTCTGATAGTGCGTGGCCCCCAGAGCCAAAGAGCCTTCTTTGTATTCTTTAGGAACTGCCATGATGGAATCCCGGCTGATATTTATTACCGTGGGTAAAATCATAATGCCCAGAATAATAGCTCCAGCCAAAACACTTAAGCCGTTCCCCCCCAGATATTCGCGAATGAAAGGAACCACCAATACTAACCCTACAAATCCGTACACCACTGATGGAATTCCCGCCAGCAATTCCACCATATTGCCCAACAGCCGGCCCATCTGCGGTGGCGCGATTTCCGCCATAAGTATAGCCGTGCATATACCCAGCGGCACCGCCCACACCATAGCAGACAAAGTCACGGCCAGAGAACCCGCTACCATAGCCCCGATCCCAAAGGCACCCTTGGTGGGACGCCAATCGTAGTTAAAAATAAAATCACCTAATCCTATTTCAAACAAGAGAGGTAAGCCCCTGGAAAATATGAAGATAGTAATAAGGGCAATTACAATTATAAAGATTGCGGCACTAAGAACCAGGAGTTTTTCAATTGCACTTTCCCCACGGCGTTGGGAGGTTTTGGGTTGAACTGGCTGCATGTTTCTTCCTTTCCCTCAACAGTGAAGTTGACATAGACCCAATGATGCATATACATCTTTTCTTACAGATTACCATTAGTTGGCCAACCCAGTAAGGCTTCCTATATTAAATTCACCTTTAGGGTTTGTAAACTGTCTGTAAATAATCATGAAAAACCCGCTCCCTTTTAAGGAGCGGGTAAGGTTACACTGGAGTTTATTTATTTATGCTGAAGGCGCCCTCTTCTACGATCAGTTTTTGCCCTTGAGCACTCAGAACGAAATCGATGAAAGCCTTGGTCAGTCCCTCTGGAGTTCCCTTGGTTACATACAGGAAAGGCCTTTGAATCTTATAGGTGCCTGCTTTGACATTGGCTTCATTGGCAGCCACACCGTCTATGCTCAGAGCTTTGACTTCCTTACTTACGCTGGCCATTGATACATAGCCAATGCCATTCTTGTCCCCGGCTACGGTAGTTCTGACCGCCCCGGTGGAGTTCTGAATGATGGCCGTTGGGGCGATATCTTTCTTCTTCATGACCAAGTCAGTGAAGGCGTCCCGGGTGCCTGAGCCTTCTTCTCTGGCTACTATGGTAATAGGGGCATCCGGGCCGCCGACTTCTTTCCAGTTTTTAATATTGCCCAGATAGATATTCATCACATCATCGGATTTTAGATTATTGACCGGATTACTGGGGTGAACCACAATCGCTATGCCATCCAGTGCAATATTGGTAGCTGTAAGTCCCTTGGCTATTTCTTCATCCTTCAGAGCCCTAGATGATGCTCCGATATGGGCAGCTCCGGAAACAGCTGCTTCAATGCCTACACTGGAACCGCCACCCTGAACATTGATCTGCACACCTTTATTTTGAGCCATGAAACTCTCTGCCAGAACTTCGCTAAAGGGTTGCACCGAGGTTGAGCCGGCGATGGTCAGCTTGCCGCTCAGGGCCGCAGCATCCGGCTGAGCTGGCGTAGGATTATGCCCGCTTGGTTGGTTGCTGCACCCGGATACCAGGACAGCACCTAACAGCAGCAACCCCAGCAATACAAAACTCGCTCTTCTTACAACTTTTCTGGACACCATTAACTTAAAACCTCCTTGTGCTTTAATAATAATTCCTTTAGATACACAGTACCGGAGAATTGTTAAGTTACCGTCCTGTTCAGGTCAATATTGTCTTTATCAAATGTAAATGTTTTATAAAACACCCTTTTGCCGCACCGGGAGCAATTCTATTTGGGGAGCAGAACGCTGAAAGTCGAACCCTGGCCCTCCAGGCTCTCGACTTGTACCTGTCCGCGCAGGTTTTCCAGCGAATGCTTGACGATAGCCAAACCCAACCCAGTCCCTCCGGTTTTCCGGGAGCGGGCTTTGTCAACCCTATAGAAACGTTCGAAGATTCTGTTGATCTCAGCAGCAGAAATGCCCATGCCGTAGTCCTTGATCTTAATCTTGATCTTGTCCCCCAGGTCCTCTACCCCGACCTCGATCTTACCCCCATCAGGGCTATAATTGATGGCATTATCAAGCAGGTTGACCATAATGAGGTCTATTAATTCAGGATTACTGTTGATTCGGGGTATTGCGTCGGGTTGAGTGTAATTGAGTTGTATGTTCCTGAATCCGGCGGTTTTGGAAAACCGGGCCACAATACCACCGACCAACTCGGTTACATCTACTTGCTGTAGTATAAGGTTGGTCTCCGACTCCAATCTGGATAATTCCAATAAGTCCTTTATCAGCATGGTTAATCGTTGGGCTTCATTGTAGATTATGCGGGCAAATTCTTCTACGTTATCCGCATTCTTACCCCCTTCCGCCAAAAGAGTCTCAGCGAAACCGCTGATACTAGCCACCGGGGTCTTCAGTTCATGGGATACATTGGCCACAAAATCCTTACGCACCTGTTCCAGGCGTTTCATTTCAGTGATATCATTCATAACCAAAAGAATATCCTGCTTAAGCGAATCCGCATTATTGATCGGCACCGCATTGGCTTCAAGCATTCCGGCCCCCAGGTTATGCAGTATCAGGGTCTGTTTCACTGGTTTGCCACCGCTCCTGGCCGCATCGATCATCTGTAAGATCTCGTAAGTGCTGATAACCTCCACATACTTGCGCCCCATGAAATTTTCCGCCAGTCCCAATAGAGATTTGGCGATGGGATTGGCATAATTTAAACGGTCGTCCTGGCCGATCAACACTATCCCATTGACAGTGTTATTCAAAATGGCTTCAAGGCGTTTCTTAACTTCGGAAACCTCAGCAATGCTCTGTTCGATATGTTGACTCATATGGTTGAATGACTGAGCTAAAACACCTATTTCATCAGATGAATGAACATAAATGCGCCGTTTGAAATTCCCTGCCGCAAATTCCTGGACCGCCGCAGTAATGTCTCGCAAAGGACGGGAGAAATACTGGGCCAACAGGAAACTGATCATGGCTGCCGCCAAAGCACATAGTAATGTTATCAGAAGAATTCCCCTCAAGGCGTTATTATATATGCTCTGAAGTTCTCCCAGAGGCATTGCCATGCGCACTGCCCCGCTCAATTCCTCATTGCTGAAGGGGACGGCCACATACAGCATGTTTATTTGTAAAGTATCACTGTAGCGGATGTCCACACCAGTTTGACCGTGCAGGGCGGAGTATACTTCCGGGCGGCTGCCGTGATTATCTAGGGTGGCGGGGTTTGCCACCTGGGAATCTCCGATCACCACACCAGCAGCGTCGATGATGGTAACACGGGTGTCACTGTCGCGGGCCGCAGTCACACATATGTCCTGGTAAGTGCGGCTGACTGAGTCAACCCCGATACGGTATTGGCTCATATCTGCCACCAGATAGGCTTCCTTGGTAAGCCGGGATTCAAGATTCGTAAGGTAATAGTCTTTGAAATTAATATAGCCCAGTCCCGCCAGCACCAACAGTATCGACAAAACTAAAGCCATGAAGGCCGCTAGAAGTCGCGCACGATAGCCTTTAATCATCGGCTGGCTCCTCCTCAAATTTATATCCTATACCGCGTATGGTTTTAATAAATTGGGGATTTCTGCTATCCGGTTCGATTTTTTCCCGCAGTTTACTTATGTGCACATCCAGCACTCTGGTGCTGACATTTTCATTGTAGTCCCATAAAACTTGGAGCATATAATCGCGTTTCAAGACCCGGCCCTTGTTCCTGAGCAGTAATTCCAGCAGGTTATATTCCGTCAAGGTCAAATCAAGCAATTGGCCGTGTTGATAGATCTCATACTGGTGCGGTTTGATAACGAAGCTGCCGATGTGCGCTTCTTCCCTGGCTGGTACAGCTTCCGATTTCACCGGTCTCCTTCTTAAAACCGCTTTGACCCGTGCGGTTAATTCCCGCACACTAAAGGGCTTGGTCACATAGTCATCGGCGCCCAGTTCTAAACCTAGTATGCGGTCAATTTCCTCATCCCTGGCGGTAAGCATAATTATGGGGATCAAAATGTCCTGTCGGCGCAGGTTACGGCAAATTTCCAGGCCATCTTTGCCAGGCAACATCAGGTCCAGGATAATCAAATCCGGCTTTTCTTCAATTGCCAGCCTCTCGCCCTGATTGCCGTCAAAGGCCTCGATAGTTGCAAAACCCTCTTTACTTAGATTATAAGTAATCAGCCTGACCAGGGCTTCTTCGTCATCAACTACCAGAATCTTGCCTTGCATCATTTCACCTCATTTGTTTGATATGTTCTGGTCTGGAAAAGGCCAAATCAGGATATGTTTATTATGATATACTTTTTAGCGATTCGAACAAGTTCCGGACATATTTCTCTTAAACAAACAGGCTTGGGGTTGGGGTACGAAATTGATCAATTGCAGCTATAGGGGTTGCGGACCAGAAGGGAAAACCGGGCGCAGTTGCGAATTACTGTATCATTGTCCTGAGCTTTCCTCTGCGAAGGTTGTATGTCGAAGGGTGAAAAGCACAATAGGATTAAATTTGCGAGGGAGGTGCAGATGCGAGAGTAAATGCGCGCATAGGTCAGCGAATGTCTTTTCATCGGCCTGGTTGCCAATGCCGGTGATTCCCTGCGCATATATGGCACTGCAGACCCCGGGTTACAGATTGAGCCGGCATTACAACAGAAGCTGAGAAGCCCCTTGTTTGTGGTTGATTAGGGTGTGTTGTATTAGCTTTCCGGCCATTCGGGCAAAATTATCAGGAGTAAGAGACTGCTTACCGTCTGATAAGGCCCGGTCAGGGTCCTGATGCACCTCTACCATGACACCATCCGCACCGGCAGCTATAGCAGCACAGGCTATAGGGGTCACCATTTTCCATTTGCCGGTGGCATGGCTGGGGTCGACGATGACGGGCAGGTGTGAAAGCTGTTTGACCACAGGCACCGCTCCTATATCCACCGTGTTGCGGGTATAGGTTTCGAATGTGCGTATGCCCCGCTCACACAATATGATCTGCTTGTTGCCGCCTTTGAGCAGGTACTCAGCTGCTAAAAGCCACTCCTCAATGGTGGCCGATAAGCCCCGTTTGAGCATTACCGGTTTGTCGAGCCGCCCCAGTTCTTCTAAAAGGGTATAGTTCTGCATATTGCGGCTCCCCACCTGAAGAATGTCAGTATGGGGATAAAGGAAGTCTAAATCGCGGACGTCCATGATTTCGGTTATTACCGGCAGCCCTGTTTCCAGCCGGGCCTGGTTTAGTATGTCCACCCCGCTGCGTCCCAGGCCCTGAAAAGAATATGGCGAGGTGCGCGGCTTAAATAGCCCCCCGCGCAGAATGTCAGCACCCAGTTCCTTGAGATGGTGGGCCAGGTTTAGATAGTCATGCCGGTTTTCCACCGCACAAGGGCCGGCAATCAAAGTGCAGTATCCCTCGCCGATGAACACCTGCCGGACGGGGGTAGCGATGGTGATGATGGTGTCAGTTTGGCAGGCATCCCGCGATGCCAACTGAAATGGTTTCATCTGTACTGCTCCTCCATACGAATTAGTATATCAAAACGAGGAAATTTATCTAATTATTTTCTGCGCCTGACTCCACCGCCACCAGCTGGCAGGGAAAAGGCTGATGGGGGGCTTACGGATATATCGCGCTGTTATAAAGCGAGGGGGTTTATAGATTGGATAAGATGCCGGTGGCCTTGTGCCAAATGCGGGTGGGGGAGGACAAAAGCATAAATCTGGATACAGCCCAAAAAATGGTTGCCAAAGCAGCTGAAAAAGGAGCCCGGCTGATCGTCCTGCCGGAAATTTTCAACTCTCCTTATGAAGCCGCCCGGTTTAGTCAATACTCAGAGCCCATACCCGGACCCAGCAGTCAGTTATTGCAGGATCTGGCCTGCCAGTACCAGGTCACTTTAGTGGGAGGATCGATCATTGAGCGTGACCCTCAAGGTAAACTTTTCAATACCTGCCTGGTATATGCACCGGATGGATCTATGGTAGGAAAATACCGCAAGATACATCTATTTGACGTCAATATTCCCGGCAAGATTCGTTTTCAGGAATCGGCCACCCTTTCTCCAGGCCATAACCTTACCCTTTTTAGTGTGCAGGGATGGCAGGTAGCAGTTTTGATATGCTATGACATCCGTTTCCCGGAACTGTTACGGTTAGCTGTTCTCGCCGGAGCTGATGCCATCGTCGTGCCGGCCGCCTTCAACTTGACAACCGGGCCTTTGCATTGGGATCTCTTAATGCGTAGCCGGGCTGTGGACAGTCAGGCTTATGTTATGGCCTGCTCACCGGCTTTGAATCAGGCAGCCTCTTATAAGGCCTGGGGTCATTCCATGCTGGTAGATCCCCGGGGTACTGTCTTAGCCCAGGCGGGCCAGGAGGAAGTAATCGTCCAGGGTGAACTCGACCCCCAGGCAGTGGAGCGGGTACGGTCCGAATTCCCGCTTCTTATCCAGCGCCGCACCGACCTCTACGATACGGTGGCCCGCCAAGAGGCCGTGATAATTCGGAAGGAGTTTTGACCTCAGGCAATAGATAATTTGTGCCAAGTTCGACTGTCAAAGGAAAAAGCGTTTGATTGCAAAGGCGGGAGAATAGTCTGTCCCTAAAGGTCAGGACGCAAACTCCGGGCTTCGCCTAAATAGATGTGCTTAATTTCGTTCTGGGGTTGTTCGGTATTGAGATGTATTAAGATCCTGATACAATGCGGCAAAGCGCCAGGAACTGCTATTTCTTGAAAATCGAGCAGGGGAACCTGATTCCAACCCAGCAAACGCGCGGCCTGGGCAGGGTAAACCGAACACAGGTCGGGTGTGGCGGTAAAAAGGATACTGGCTAAATCCTCAGGCACAAAATTATTGGCCGTTTGCATAGTTGACAGCAGCTCCTGAGTAGCAGCCAGCACCAGGTATTTGTTATCCTCAGGCACGGTCGTCGCTCCGCGAATGCCTCGCAGCGGCATATAAGTTCCTCCTTTAACTATGAGACCGCTCTATGTCCCAGCCCGATGCTCACCTCATCAAGGTGCAACAGGCCGATGCCGAAGAATAACGCCACACTGATGTGGTCGCCGAAACGGGCTATACCGATTTTTCCGCCTACATTCAGTCCTAAAGCCTTTGGCATGATCTGGGCTATGGCCTCCCTGGCGGCACCTGCTACCGCCCCTTCGTCGGCGTGAATATCCTTAATCACCGCTTCCCTCTTGGCGGCTACCACGGCCCTTTCTATAATCTTGCCCACCGAGGTAACGAACTCACCGCCGTAGTCAACCGCGACCGCCTTAATATGGAACTTTTCCATAAGCTCCTTCTTAAGCTGGCTTTCATCCTGACGAGAAGACGATAAAGCCATGCGAATAGCGGCACTGGCCACTTCCTTACTGCCGATCTCCATTTGCATCCCACCCTATACGATATGAATCTATTTTACTATAATTTTCCCCACCATGACTATAGACTGGTTAGCGGCATACACTTGCCCCTGACGGGGATAAGCCAAATTGGGCGAACGGCTGATAACCTGGTACTCCACGGGAAAATTATAAGCAGTCGAATCGATTTCCACCACATCCTGGGGACTGACTTTAAGTTCCACTTTGGCGCTGTTGAATACCCCGTATTCCTGGCCGTTGACGATAACTCTGGCCTTAGGCAGCGAGGTAAAATCCCTGATGCCCAAGGTCAACAGAGCCTGTGGCGCCACTGCCTGCACCGGGCTCTGCTTGACGGCAGCCGCTCCGCTTTCCTCCTCCAGATTAATGGCCTGGCCTTCCATGCGTTCTGACCAGCTCAGAAACAAGCGAGCCTGATCGTTGGTCATCACCCCCTGCACCACCACTACCGCCACCAGGGCTATGACCACCACCCGCACCAGAATACGTTCCACTTTTTCAAAAAAGCCGCGCATTTATATACATCTCCCCGGAATGGTTTTGCTCTATCTTATGTCCCTATAAGGGCATTTATCCATATACTCTGTCATCAGCCGGGACGCACCAGTATTGACGCGCAGCAAAAAGGGAACCAGACGTAATAAGTGCGTAACTACGTTCTGTTCCCTATAGGTTTAAATAGCTGCCATTGGTCTTTATATGAAATTATTTATTTCCATTCCTTGCGGGCATATTCCACACCCACCAGAAAGGCTTCTTTATTCTTAGCGATTACGGACTCTTTCTTACCCTTGAAAACCACCTCCAGGTAGTCCAGGGCCTGGTCTATATCCATCAGCCCTTTTTTTTCCACAAATGCCCCTAAAAGCACCATATTGGCCACACGAGCTGTGCCTAACTGGTCGGCCAGCATGTTTACCGGCATCTGCAGCACTTCCACATCTTCACGCTGGGGCAGGCGGTCCACCATGGAAGAATTCAAAACCAGTGTGCCATTAGGCTTTATCTTGTCTTCGAAGCGCTCCAGGGAGGGGAGGTTCATAATTATGGCTGTCATGGGATTTTCGGTCAGCGGAGAACTGATTTCCTCATCGCTGATAGTCACCAGGCAGTTGGCGGTGCCTCCGCGCATCTCCGCTCCATAGGACAGCGCGCAAGATACTTCCTTACCGGTGTGCATGGCCAGATGAGTCAGGAACTGTCCCATGGATATAACGCCCTGCCCTCCAAAACCCGCAAATAAGACCTGTTGTTCTTGTGACATTGAGTTATTCTCCCTTCACCTTGAATTCCCCCAGCGGATAATATGGTATCATGTGTTCTTCCATCCATTTCAATGCGTCAGTTGGGCTCAGTCCCCAGTTAGTAGGGCAGGTGGACAAGACTTCCACCATGGTAAAGCCTAAACCTTCTGCCTGAATCTGAAACGCCTTCTTGATAGCTTTTTTGGTTTTGATTATATTAGCCGGGTTGTTGACGGCGGTACGGCAAACATAAGCTGCTCCTTCGTTGATTGACAACAATTCGCACATTTTGGCGGGGTAGCCTTCCCATTCCGCCTTGCGCCCGTACGGCGAAGTGGTGGTGACCTGGCCTAACAAGGTGGTAGGCGCCATCTGCCCTCCGGTCATGCCATACAGGGTGTTATTGACGAAAATAGTGGTTATCTTTTCACCGCGCATAGAGGCGTGTACGATCTCCCCCATGCCGATAGAAGCCAAATCCCCGTCCCCTTGATAAGTGAACAGGTAACGATCCGGCAGGAGACGTTTTATGGCGGTAGCGATGGCTGGTGCCCGGCCATGAGCCGCTTCGAGCATATCGCAATTGAAATAGTCGTAGGCCAATACCGAACAGCCCACTGGGCAGATACCGATAGTCTGCTCACGAATATCCAGCTCATCCATAACCTCAGCAACCAGACGGTGGATGATACCGTGTGTGCACCCCGGGCAATAATGATATTTCGCCCCAGTTAAACTTTCCGGCTTTTTGGCTATTATCTTCATCTCAGCCCCTCCCTTTCGGCAATTGCCAGCAATTGCTGAGTTATTTCCTCGGGATTGGGAGTTCTGCCTATTTCTCCGATGTAATGAACTGGAACCTTTCCTTCGGCCGCAAGCCTGATATCTTCAATCATTTGGCCTACGGTGCTGATCTCTACTGATACCATAGCTTTACAATGCCTTGCTGCCCTGCCGAGGGTCTCATAAGGATACGGCCATAGCGTGATTGGCCTGATCAGACCAGTTTTTAAACCCAGCTGACGAGCGTTTATTACTGCCTTCCTGGCAATACGCGCCATGATACCATAGGCGACCAGAATCAGATCCGCATCCTCGGTCATAAATTCTTCACTTCTGATCTCCTCGGATCTGATGGCTTCATACTTTTTGGTAAGATGCTGATTACGGGTCTGAAGAAGTTCTACCGGCATATGCAGGGTATTTACGATATTGGGTTGGCGCCCACGGCATCCCGTAATTGCCCATGGTTTATCCACAAATTCTGTCACCGCATCGCGCAGCACCACCGGTTCGATAAGGTTGCCCAGAGTGCCCTCGGCCATAATCATAACCGGGGAACGATGCTTGTCAGCTAACTCAAAGCCCAACATAGTAAAATCCATCATCTCCTGGGCACTGGAGGGAGCTAAAACAATAATATGATAATCTCCATGGCCGCCACCGCGGGTGGCCTGGAAGTAATCTGCCTGGGACGGTTGAATACCCCCTAAACCGGGGCCACCCCGGCATATATCAACGATCAGGCAGGGCAGTTCGCCTTCAGCCAGAAAAGAGATGCCCTCTTGCTTGAGGCTTATGCCCGGTCCGGAAGAAGCCGTCATCACCCGGCTTCCCGTAGCCGCTCCTCCATAAACCATATTGATGGCGGCCAGTTCGCTTTCCGCCTGCACAAACACCCCGCCTAGGGCGGGCATTTTTCTGGCCATATACTCGGCTATCTCGCTGGAAGGGGTTATGGGATACCCGAAAAATCCTTTGCAGCCTGCTCTGATAGCACCCTCGGCGATGGCTTCATTTCCTTTCATCAACACCCGCTGCATCGGCTCATTCCCTCCCCACCTCAATAACCAGATCAGGACACATCAGGGCACATATTCCGCATCCGTTGCATTCCTCTGGTTTAGCCACACTAACCGGATGATAACCCAGACTATTTATACTGGTCTTGTCAAAATCCATTATCTGCTTTGGGCAGAACAGCATACATAATCCGCACGCTTTACAACGATCACTGTAAAAAGTGACTACGCCCCTTGCCAACCTGCATTCCTCCCTTGCAACCCTACAACCATTGCGGCCGCAGATAAAGATCGATTTTTTTAACTATTTCCCCATACTTAAGCCTGACCTCTTCAAAGAGGTGTGCCGGGACTGTCAGTTGGGTTACAGGTATGCCCGATAGGGCCGCGATTTGAGCAACACGAAGATGCCCCTGCACTATCACCTCAAAATCAGTTTCCTCCACAAGATGTGGATTGCTGACAATGCCACATATGTGGTGACGTGCATAACTCACCAGCATTGTTTTGAGATCCGCTATATCCTGTATATCCCAGGAAAAGGGGCGGTATGGATTTATGACCAGGTAAATGCGAAATTGGAGAGGGTCTATGAATCGGGCCAGATAGCCCAAAACCAGTGCCCCGGCTTTATCTCCGGCAAGATCTACTACAGTATTTAGATTCCGTCTCAGGATACCAATAATACCGGGAGGAAGATTGGGTACATCCCCATAGGCCTTGGCATTGTCGGGAGCTAATAGTTTTATCTGGTGCTGCTCCAGAATACTGACAGTATCCCGGGATACAAAATATGGATTGGCCAAATCCAAATCGGCCAAAACTGTAGCGAGATTTTGCCGGGCGCATTCGATGGCATAATTGACGGCTATCTCACTCTTGCCGCTGCCATAGGCACCTGCAAAGACAGTAATAATACCCCTTACCTTACCCTTCATTAAAATATACATTGTAAATTATAATTGAGGATCGGCTCACAAAACAACGTATTTTGTGTTAAGAAATGGTTAAGCGACCGGCTTTGCAGCTGGTCGCCATGTTCTTTTTCCATATTTGGTTGCATCTGATAACTGCTGTGATCTTCTCCCGCTTGTCAATTACCTTGTTGCAGTTCTATTATTGCATCTGACAGTTCATCGGCGATGTCCTCAATATCTTTTCCCCCCAAGGCCAGCAATTCCAGGGCGTTTCTTGAAACCGGGTAAAACATCCCGTCAGCGCCTACCCCCAGGCCCATGGAGGAGCAAAGAGCATCGGAAATGTGCACGAATGCGGTCAATAATGGGTTTTTTTCCGCTTCTCCGGGATTATGGTGAAAAGCGATGGCCTCTACTATATCTACGGGCAGCTGCCATTTGCGCGCTACCCGAGATCCGATCACGGCATGGTTAAAGCCGAGCACACGATTCTCAGCCTCCAGAAAGGAAATCTGCTCTGTGGTGGCCTCTGCCACCACCTCGTGATAAGTTTGCTTCATAAAATTGTTCAATATAACCTTGCCGATGTCATGCAACAGACCTGCAGTATAAGCCACCTCAATGGCTTTGAATTTGCACCTTTTGGCTATGTGGCGCGAGGCCATGGCGGTACCGAAAGAATGTTTCCACAGATCCCCCGGACCCAGAGCATAGCCGGACAATTCACGATTGAGTATATCGTTAATGGAAGCGGCCAGAACCACGCTGCGAATGGTGGAAAAGCCCAGCAATACAGTGGCCTCGGTAGCAGTGGCCACCTTACGAGAATAACCGTAATAGGCGCTATTGGCCATGCGCAGAACCCGGGCGGTCAGTCCCTGGTCGTGACTGATGACATTGCCGATATCCTGAGCAGTCGCCCGGGGGTCCTGGGTCAAATCCATTATTTTTAAGACCACCTGGGGCAAGGCGGGCAAGTCATTTACGGCGGCTATAATATCCTCTATGCTGAATTTGGCCATCATTCACCCTCCATGGGTTATTTCCAGTTGTTCATTTTCTTTTCCAAAGTAGAGCGGTAGGCTTGCAGTCCTTCGTTTATTTTTGAAAACACCCTTTCCATTTCAATACGGCCCAGATCTATTTGCGCCGGTTCGAGTATCTCAATGGTGCGGAACTCATCCTTCATTACGAATTTTATCGCGTCTTCCAGGGATTCCACCGCAAAGGTGATGATAACCGGCGCGCAACTGGAAAGGCGGTTGGTATACTCATCAAAAATGGAGTATATTTCCTTGCTCATGTCAATTTCTTCTATATTGATACCTTGAACAGGCACATTCCTGATCAAGGCAATTTTGTGCTGTCTTAATTCTTCGGCTTGTTCATCGCCACCCTTGGAGGCAAATAGCCGCCGACTGGGTTTCCCCTCGGCTACATAGTCGAACCGAACGCGCATGCGGATCAATTTCCGGCCCCCCAATCATTAAAATTATTATAATAGGATTTCGCCCAGAAACAATCCTAGAGCGGCCGCCATACCTTCCCCATAGTTGATCCCCAGGTTAAGCGCCGCCTCGAGGCCGAGTTTGTTAAGAATCAACCTATGGCCACTCTGATCGGATAAACTTGGAGCAATAAGGCAGGAAACCACCCGTTTATCTAGCTGGCTGGCTAAGAGAGCTGCCACCGCAGTAACATATCCATCCAGCATGACCGGCTTGCCATCTATCCCCGCCTGTATCATAAACCCGGCCAGGGCAGCAATTTCCAGTCCGCCGCAGCGAGCTAAGATGTCGACCGTATCCAGGGGATCAGGGGACCTGTGTCCAAAGGCCCTATAGATTATTTCGGTTTTTTTGGCAATTACTTTATTATCAGTTGAACCTCGGCCCACCAATTGACTTGGATTAAGACCAGTAAGCGCTGCCGCAATGGCCGCCGCACAGAGAGTATTGGCTATACCCAGCTCTCCCACACCTATTATATCAAAATAATCCGACACCTTTTCCTGATAAATCCAAGCGCCGCAATTCAATGCCCGCATTACTTCTTCCCGCTCCAAGGCGTCTTGCTCTATAAAATGGCGGCTCCCGCGAGCTATTTTGCAGGTCATCAGTTCCCCGGGGGCATAGATTTCATCATATACCCCTACATCTACTAGGATTTCCGGACGCTGCAAACGATTCAGAAGTCGGCTTACAGGAGAATCCCCTTTGAGATGTTGCTCCAACAAGGCTGCTGTCTGCAGGGGATGGTAAAGGCTGACAGCTTCGGTGCTGATGCCGTGATCAGCGGCAAATATCACTACTGCATAGCGATAACGTTCCAGTTGACATATTCGTTCTCTGATGATATTGAGCCGCCCCCAGGCGTTTTCAGGTTCCAATCCAGTCAGTTCGCAGCGTCCTCCTCGCCAAATTATCCGACAGGTTCAATCCTATAATGGCTGACTTATGCCCCGGGCCATGGATTTGAGCTTTTCCACCTCTGTTGCGGACAGGTGTCGGTACTGTCCCACAGCCAGGTTTTTTAAGGTCAGGAAGCCAAATGCGGTCCGTTGCAGGGCCAGGACCGGGTGGCCTATAGCCTTAAACATACGCTTTATCTGACGTTTGCGTCCTTCATACAGCACCACTTCCACCAATTCCCGGTCGTTGCCTGATTCCAGAATCTTAGTCCGGGCCGGCGCAGTCATTCCATCCTCAAGCTGTATGCCCCGACGCAGGCTGTTCATGGCCTTATTCCCCACATGCCCACATACCCAGGCCTGATAAGTCTTGGGAATATGATAGCGGGGATGGGTCATGAGATTCATAAAATCGCCGTCATTGCTCATCAACAGAAGGCCTTCGGTATCCATGTCAAGCCTTCCCACCGGATAGAGGCGCAGCCCGGCGTCTTTGACCAAATCGGTAACGGTGGGACGGCCATGAGGATCTCCCACACTGCACAGATAGCCGCCGGGTTTGTTCAACAGCAGATAGACCTTGTGAACCGATTGAATCAGACGTCCATTTACCCTAACCTGGTCAAGTTCTGGATTAACCTTCACATGGACTTGGACTGCCGGCTGGCCGTTGACCTCAACCTGGCCGGCCAGGATCATCTCCTCGGCCCGGCGCCGGGAGGATATGCCACTATCAGCTATATATTTGGCCAGTCTCATAGCGCGTCCCCCCGGCCGGAATGGCCTGCTTCCGCTTCTAAGTACAGCCGATTAGGCCATACATTGACCTTAACCCATTCTTTTAAGCGCGTAAACTCGATATAGTTTCAATTCTGGGGGTTATTATTCCCTAAATAATATCATATCCCCACCGTTGGCGCATAATATCACACCCATCAATTAACTAACAGCCGCACCTTCAATGGTACCAAAAGGGTTGCGCCGCCGTGTGCCTGCGGTCCATAGCCCCCGGATATCTTACCCCGGCGGTCAGGTGTGACCTAGCCGAATACGTTAATATAGCCATTCCCTCCATGGTTCACGCTCCGTTGCAGTTACGCCATTGCCCGCATAATCTTCCTTATACGATAATCTTCGGCAATTCTCTCCAACTAACAGCATACCTGCGGGCAAAAAAAACCTCTCCTTATAAAGGAGAGGTTTGTAATCGGGTTATTATTTGCTGAGTGATTGCCAGACCACCTCAGCTACATCATAAACCTTGGTCCGGTCTTCCGCTTCAGCGCCTTTGACACCATCTGAGATCATGGTCAGGCAGAACGGACAGTTGGTAATGATCATTTCCGGATTAGGCTCTAAGAGCTGATCAGTTCTGGTATCGTTGATGCGTTTGTATCCTTCTACGGCATGTTCTTCCAGCCACATCCGACCGCCGCCGGCGCCGCAGCAGAAACCGAACTGTTTGCTTTTTTCAATTTCCGTGACGGCAACTCCGGCAGACTGCAGAGCCTGCCTGGGCTGATCGTACACATTATTGTGGCGGCCCAGGAAGCAGGAATCATGATAGGTGGCCTTAGCACCCAGTTTGCCCGGTTTAATCTTACCTTGGGCAATCAGCTGGGCTATGATTTCAGTATAGTGGTAAACCTCAAAGTTGCCGCCCATCTGCGGATATTCATTCTTCAGAGCGTTGTAACCGTGCGGGCATACCACGATGATCTTCTTGACGCCATAATTGTTGAAAGACTCAAGATTCTGCTGTACCAGGGTCTGGTACAGGTATTCGTTACCCAACCTTCTGGCCGAGTCGCCGCAGCAGAACTCCTCTGTACCCAGATATCCGAAGCTGACTCCAGCCTGATTGAGGATTCTGACCAGTGCTTCACCGACCTTCTTATAACGGTCGTCAAAGGAAACGGCACACCCTGCATAGAGCAGATATTCAAACTCTTTCCCGTCTTCAGGCAGCAGGTTGACGATGTCGCGCACTCCCCTCTCGGTGAGCCACTGAGCGCGATTGGCCCAGCCTACGCCCCAAGGGTTGTAATTGCGTTCCATGTTAGTGAAAGCCATCTGAGCTTCGCCGGGCATATCCCCCTGCCACATAACCAGGTTGCGTCTCATTTCAGCAATCTTGGGAATGTGTTCGATAAACATCGGGCAGTGTTCCATGCAAGCGCGGCAGTTGGTGCAATCCCAGATCACATCAGTGGTGACCACATCATAGATCAGGCTCTGTTCCATGGGATTTACAGCCTCGGTGGCTTCTTCAGTCATGGCTACGGCAGCATCCTCTTCTACGGGATGGTCCTGGGCGGCAATCAAATATGGCACCTTGGCATCCCAGTGTTGTTTCATGGCCTGAATCAGGGTCAGTTTGGGATTGAGGTGTTTGCCGGTATTATAAGCCGGGCAGTTCTCCTGGCAGCGTCCGCAGCGGATGCAGGCATCCAGGTCGACAATGTCCTTCCATCCGAACTCCTCGATTTTTTCTACCCCAAAGGTTTCAGCCTCTTCAATGTTTTCCACATGACGCAGCGCCGAAGGCCCCAGATCGCGGAAAGCATAGTTGATCATGCTGGTCATGATGTGCCAAAGTTTGGTAAAAGGAACCAGCGCGATGAAAGCGAAGGCAATCGCCATATGGAACCACCACAAAATGCGGTGCCATATCAGGACCGATTCTAATGACATACCCATGAACAGATATCCAAAATACCAGCCGAAGGCTGATGCCATTTGCTCGTATTGAATCTGTTCCATGGTAGTGGCAAGTTTAATCTGAGCTGCTATTCTCAGGCCTTCAATGAAGAACCCGGTGAGCAGAATGGTGAAAATCAATAAGATTATCCAACCATCGGACTTTTTGGTGTCGTTTAAGCGGTCTGGTTTCTGAATATAGCGAACATAAGCCAGAGCTATTATGCCTATCAGGGCCAAAAAGCCCAATAGGTCAACAACAAAAGAGAAGGCTATATATGTTCCGCCTTCTACCGGAGGCCAATGTATCCAAAAATGGGCTGCGTCAACGCCCGCCGCCAGTGCCAGGACCAGAAAGCCCCAGAACAGGAAGGCATGCATCCAGCCAGCAAAAGGTTTTCTGATTACACGAGCCTGTGCAAAGGAGAAAGCAAACCATGACCAGAGCCGTTGCCAACCATTGTCGACCCTGTGGATCTCGCCCTTCGCAAGCCACCATACCTTGGCCTTTTCATAAAACCCAAAACAAAATATACCGATGGGGATGAACATAAAGATATAGATAAGCCATTCATAAGGTACGTTAGCCCCGACCACCCTCATGGGAACTTCATAACCACCCTCTAGTGGTTCAAATCCAAAAATCATTTACAAAATTCCCTCCTTAAATGAAGCGGGATGAACTGGATATACCCGGAGGTATATCCAGCGCGACCCTTTCCCGGGATCCGGGTTATTTCTTTAGCTCACTGCATACAACTGGAATGACTTTAAACAGGTCGCCCACTACTCCGAAATCAGATACGTTGAAAATCGGAGCCTCAGTGTCAGTATTGATGCAAGCGATGAACTTGGAGGAAGACATACCGGCCAGATGCTGAATAGCACCAGATATACCGCAAGCGATGTACAAGTTGGGGTTGACCACCTTACCGGTCTGGCCAACCTGCAGTTCATGGCCCAGCCATCCAGAGTCGATCGATGCACGGCTGCCGCCCAGCGCGGCACCCAGCATATCAGCCAGCTGCTCAACCAGCTTGATTCCTTCGGGTCCTTTGCAACCGCGTCCGCCGGATACAACCACATCAGCCTCGGTCAGTTCCGGTCTGGCTGATACGGAGGGAATAAAGTCTTTTACTACCTGGTAGACATCAGCTGCACTGGCGGCGATAGCAGGTTTTACCACTGCGCCCGCACCAGCTGATTCAGCCAGTTCCATGACGCCGGCGCGGATGGTTGCCAGGACCGGTACGGTGGTAACTTCTACTTCGGCCAGAGCTTTCCCGGCATAGATGGATCTGGTGAATACGCCCTTGCCAGCGCTTACACTGGCCTTGATAACGTCGGTAGCCAGCCCCGCTTCCAGCTTTTGGGCCAGCCGTGACGCGAAGTCTCTGCCATTGAAGGTATGGGCAAACATTATAGCATTAGGCTGATACTCATTGATCATGGCTGCCAACTGTGCCACATAAGCACCGGTGTTGTAATTGGCAAAAATGTCGCCTTCCACCACATATACTTTATCAGCGCCGAATTTGGCAAACTCAGGAGCCAGTGCTTCAACACCCTGCCCAAATACTATTGCGCTTACCTCGTCGCCCCATTTCTTAGCCTCGGACAGCATTTCATAAGTGACTTTACGGATACTGCCGCCCTTTTGTTCAACTATAACCCATGTTCCTGCCATCAATTACCCTCCTTTATTATTAAGCCCTGGTAAGGCACCTATTTCACTTCGACTTTGACAGTGTTCAGCATCCAATCAGCCAGCTTGGCGCCAGTGACTGCGGCTTCGTCTTCGATCTTGATACCAGCCTGTTTTGAAGGCGGTAAGGCAACGCTGACGATTGCGACTTTGTTGGCGACGGCTGGGGAATCCACGGTGGAAACCGGTTTCTTCTTGGCTGCCATGATGCCCTTCATAGAAGGATAACGAGGCTCATTCCAGCTTACCTGGCTGGAAATAACTGCGGGCAGGCTGACTTCGGTAACCTGGGTTCCGCCATCAGCCTCACTGGTGCAGGTAGCTTTGCCACCGGCAACTTCAAGCGCGGTGATAACATTGACATGCGGCATACCGAGAATCTCCGCAATGCGGGTGGGGACCTGAGAAGATCCGTCGTCAGCGGCAACATGGCCGGCCAGTACGATGTCGGGGGATTCGCCTTTAATAACCGCGGCCAAAGCGCATGCTCTGGCATATTCATCAGCGGCAGTATCCTGTTTTACCAGGATGCCCCGGTCTGCGCCCATGGCCAGCGCGGTGCGGATAGCGTCCATGGCTTTATCTGATCCGGCGGATACCACCACGACCTCTTTCGCAATGCCTTTTTCTTTAAGCTGAATTCCGCCTTCTACGGCAACCTCATCATAGGGATTGATGATGAGATTGATCCCCGCATCGGAAATCTTGCCATCCTTTAACTCGATTTTCGCCTCTGTGTCAAATGTCTGCTTAACACAAACCAGAACCTTCAAGTTCATTCCTCCTTTTCATCTGATAATATTTGGTTGACAAACAAAAACAGAACTCCACATGTTGAGTAATCAGCCACCACCCCCATGACAACTGCATATATTTATTCTGTTTGCCTACGGCAAATTTACCGCCAGATTGATATTGGGATTAATATATAGATAGTCAATATTATAACTTCGATACTAGCTATGCATTTCCTGCTTTTTTGAACTAAATGGCAACTTTTTTATAATACTGGCTTTTATATTTTTTGGTAGAAAAAAGTCGAAATCGGAACAAATCCCAGTTCGCGACTATTGAAAATCTGCTCCGTGCCCCCGATGAACAGTACTCCCCCCGGCCTTAATGCTTTGGCAAATCTGCCATATAATTCCTGCTTTGTTTCCTCGGTAAAGTATATAACCACATTGCGGCATAAAATCAAATCATAATCGCGGGTAAAGGGGTCTTTTAACAGGTCATGCTGCTTAAACCTGACCAGGCTGCGCAGTTCGGTTCTTACCTTGAACAGACCTTTGTCCTCCTCGAAATACTTCTTTATCAACCACTCCGGCAGATCCTGCACCTGGCGCCGCCGGTATACGCCCTGGGACGCCCTCTCCAGCACATCGCTATCCAGGTCGGTGGCCAGAATCGGCTCACGCAGTTCAGTCCGTTTCTCCCGGGACATTATGGCCAGGGAAAATGCCTCTTCTCCGCTTGAACATCCCGCACTCCATATTTTAAGCCTATTGCCCGACTTAATCAAAAGGGGGATTATGGTATCTTCTAAAACCCTCCAGTGCAAAGGATTACGGAAGAATTCGGATACATTAATGGTGAGGTGTTCCAAAAAGCGTTTGTAAGTGCCTTTATCGGACTGCAATCGTTGTATCAGTTCAAAATAATCCGCCAGGCCGTTGTTGCGCATGAAACTGTTAATGCGCCGCTCCATCTGGGGGCGTTTATAGGCGGTGAGGTTGATGCTGCTGACAGCCTCAAAGCGCTTTATGAACCAGGCCCAGTCGTAACGGTAGATGTCGTTCACGACAGTAATTCCAGAGCCCTGCGGGCGGCAGTTATGGTTTCTTCAATATCTTCGTCGCGATGGGCCATGCTTACAAAACTCACCTCGAACTGAGCCGGCGGATAATACACCCCGCGCTGCAGCATAGCGCGGAAATAGGCCGCATACCGCCCGGTATCACAGCTCATCACGGCCTCATGAGTATTGACCTGGCGAGAGGTAAAAAAAACTGAAAACATGGACCCCAGGCGATTTATGGCCACATTTTCCCCGAATTGTGCAAATCCCTGGCCGAGTCCATCGGTCAGCCTGGCGCAGCGCCGCTCCAGCTCTGTATAGACATTACTGCTTTGAAGTATTTTTAGCGTAGTCACTCCTGCCGCCATAGCCAGCGGATTACCCGACAGGGTTCCCGCCTGATAGACCGGCCCTTGCGGAGCCACCATATCCATTATTTCCCGGCTTCCTCCGTAGGCGCCCACCGGCAACCCGCCGCCAATAATCTTGCCCAGGGTGGTAAGATCAGGCTTTATCCCGGCGAGGTTTTGATAGCCGCCATAGGTAACCCTGAATCCGCTTATCACCTCGTCGAATATCAATAAGCTGCCGTACCGGGTGGTGATTTCACGCAAGCCCTCTAAAAAACCAGATTCAGGCAGTACCAGACCCATGTTGCCCGCCACTGGCTCTACGATAATCGCGGCTATATCCCCGCCCTGCTCTTCAAAAAGTGCTTCAACCGAGGACAGGTCATTATAAGCGGCAACCAGGGTATAAGCGGCTAGCTCCGGGGGAATACCCGGACTGGTCGGCACTCCCGATGTCAGCAGGCCTGAACCCGCTTTGATCAAAAAAGCGTCAGCATGGCCATGATAGCAACCTTCAAATTTGACTATGCGGTCGCGCCCGGTAAAGGCCCGAGCCAGGCGAATGGCGCTCATAGTAGCTTCGGTCCCTGAATTGACTAGGCGTACTTTATCAATGGAAGGAAAGGCCTCGCAGATCATTGCCGCCAACTCCAACTCCGGCAGACAGGGAGCGCCATAACTGGTGCCTTTGCTGGCAGCTTGGACTATGGCTTCCACCACCTGGGGATGGGAATGCCCTAATATCAACGGTCCCCAGGAACAGACATAATCGATGTAATTATTGCCATCCACATCCACCACCCGGCAGCCACTGGCTCTATCGATGAAAAGCGGGTCTGTACCCACGGCCTTAAAGGCCCTGACGGGGCTATTGACTCCTCCCGGTATGAGCGACTGGGCCTGGGAAAACAGCTGCTTTGAGATAGAGACCGGCATTATTATACTTCCTCCTTTGGACCGGGACGAAGCCGTTCCTCTAATTGATAACGCATACTTACCTTTTTATACTCTTTGACACTGCGCAATAACGCGTAATCATTAATATCAGTCGCTGCGGCCATGGACTTTAGGACCTGCTGCAGCTCAGCTTCGCTGCGGGCATGAATCATGGTAAAAAGCTGGTAAGGAAAATCCTCGGGAACCTGCCGTTGATAACAATGACTCACCTGAGGATAAGAGGCCATTATCTCTCCCACCTCATTCTCCTTTCCCGGGGGACACTGCCAGGCCGCCATGGCATTGCAGGTATACCCGGCCTGTTGATGGCGCAGTACGGCACCAAAGCGGCGCATAATTCCCTTGCTTTGCATATCCATAATGGCTTTTAAGACGTCATCTTCCGAACAGCCCAGTTGTTCCGCCAGAGCTGCAAAAGGACGCGGCGTCACAGCGAGGTCCCCCTGTAATAAATCTGCCACTTTGAAAAGGAGCCTATCATCTGTCATCTTTAACACTCATTTCAAATCGAGCATCTATCTTATATATTGACACCGCCGGCATGGCCACCATGGCCACCCCAGTCTCTTGCCGCAGTTCTTGCAATAGTTCATCTACTGCCTCGGCTGTTGGAGCAGTTACGGTAAACCACAGATTGTAGTCATGGTCACGCTGGTAATTATGGGTCACACCGGGCAGGGCGCTTACTGCTGCCGCCACTCTATCCAATTGTTCGGGCTCTGCCCGGCAGGCACAAAGGGTGGAATGATAACCTAGGGCACGCGCGTCCAGAACCGCGCCGATGCGTCGTATCACTCCGCGTTGTTTGAGGGCTTGAACCCTGCTTATGACCTCCGCTTCAGTAATTCCCAGTTGCTCAGCCAAGTCAAGAAAGGGGGCGGCCTTTATGGGAAAATGGTTCTGCAAATAATCCAATAATATTCTGTCATGGTTATCCAACTGTTTCATCACTTTGCCTTTCGCCAGGCTTATACAGGCACCACTGGTCTTCAGCCATATAGTTGCCGCCGCTGTAATAATACGCTCTGGCCCGGCACCCGCCGCAACGCTCCCGGTAATCACAGCTTCCGCACTTGCCCTGGTACTCAAGGGTGCGCAGGGTTCTAAACAGGGGATTGTCACGCCAGATCACATCGAACGGGGTCTCTCTTACATTGGCCAGAGGCATATCCAAATAGGCACAGGGCTGTACATCACCCCGAGGATTGATAATGCAGTAACTGATACCCGCCAGACATCCGCGCGAAAAGCGCAGGGGAATGCCCTTTTTGTCCGCGACCCTTATAAACTGCGGCGCACACGTTGGTTTTATTTCAATCGAGACGGTTTTCTGTTTGTTCATCAGGCGTGCGATAGTCTTTTCGTATGCAGCCACCCGCAGGGCTTCCTGCTCAATATCAGCACCCCGCCCGGTTGGAACCAAAAAAAATACATGATGGGCCATAGCCCCGATTTCGATGGCGAAGTCAGTTAAAGCCTCCAGCTCATCGGAGTTCCATTCCATGACCGTAGTGTGAATCTGATACGGTATCCCTGCCTGGCGCAGATTATTGAGACCTTCTCGAGTCATCGCCGAAGCCTGAGGCAGGCCACGAAAGGAGTCATGCTTGTTTTCATCCAGGCTGTCCAGACTAATGCCAGCTGCCATTATACCGGCAGCTTTGAGCTTCCGAGCCGCTGCGGCATCAATTAAGGTGCCGTTGGAGCCCAAGACGGCGCGTAAACCCTGCGAGGAAGCGAAACTGATCAGCTCGTAGATATCCGGCCTCATCAAGGGTTCTCCGCCACTGAATATCATTATCTTAAATCCGGCCTTTTTAATATCCTGTATCAACTGCCGAGCTTCTTCCGTGTTCAGTTCGGAGCTCATCACACTGCCGGCATCCCGATAGCAGTGATCGCAGTAAAGGTTGCATTGATTGGTGGTATTCCAAGAAACCAGCATAAGCTGCGGACAGGAAACTCTGTCCCTTCACCTCCTAGCGGCCTAAAAACCTGGCCGCGTCTTTGGCAAAATAAGTAATAATCAAATCAGCCCCGGCTCTTTTTATGGAGGTCAGGACCTCTGAGACTATGCGCTCCTCATCTATCCAGCCCTGAGCCGCGGCGGCTTTTACCATGGCATATTCCCCGCTTACATTATAGGCTGCCGTGGGTAACCCGAACTTTTCTTTAACTGCCCGGATCACATCCAGATAAGACAGGGCCGGCTTAACCATAACCATATCAGCCCCTTCCTCCACATCCAGAGCAACTTCACGCAGGGCTTCGCGGATATTGGCAGGATCCATCTGATGAGTGCGCCGGTCCCCGAATTGCGGGGCGGAGTCGGCCGCCTCGCGGAAAGGCCCATAGAAACCGGAAGCGTATTTGGCAGCGTATGACATTATGGGGATATGGGAATAACCAGAATCATCCAGCCGCGAGCGGATATAGCCCACCCGGCCGTCCATCATGTCCGAAGGCGCAACTATGTCACACCCGGCCCTTACATGAGACAAGGCCTCCATCGCCAGCAATTCCAGGGTAGCGTCATTGTCTACCACCCCATTGCGGTCTATTATGCCGCAATGCCCGTGGTCGGTATATTCACACATACATACATCAGTGATCACCTGTAACTTCGGGCAGGTGTCCTTGATGGCCTTAATAGCTTGCTGCACCACCCCGTCGTCACTGTAAGCCCCGCTGCCGCAGGCATCTTTGCACTCAGGAATGCCGAACAGAAGCACCGCCGGTATCCCCAGTCCGTCGATCTCCTTTATCTCCGCCGCCAGTTGATCTACCGAAAACTGGGAAATGCCCGGCATGGAGGCAATGGGATTGCGCACCCCCAGCCCATGATGAATAAAAAGGGGATATATCAATTCTTTAACCGACACTCTGGTTTCGGCTACCATGGCGCGCAGTGTCTCATTACCGCGCAGCCTTCTTGAACGGTGAATGGGAAATGCCATTACAGTTCACCTCACTGACTTCGTTTTACCGCCGCTATTCTCCCCGTCGCTGAGCTTCATTGAGATAGCAGGCTGGATCTTCAGCCCACATATCGCCGGAAACGGCCTGGGCTCGAATGCGACAGCCGCCGCATAACTGCTTGTAACTGCATTCCCCGCAGGCCCCTTTAAGATGGAGTTGTTTTTCCCGGAGTTGCACCATCAGGGGATCATCACCGGTCCAGATCTCACTGAAGGGTTTTTGGCGTACGTTGCCCACCGTGTAATCCTGCCAGAACTGGCAGGGATGAACATTGCCACGCGGATCCACATTGGCAAATTTAGTTCCCGCCGAACAACCCCCGTGCATCTCTAAAAGCTGAATCACTTCGGCAGCCCTTTCTGGATCCTGGGCTTTGATTCTGTTCAGGAGATATATGCCGTCGGCATGGTTGTCAGTGGTCAGTATTTCCGTCTCTACGCCTTTGGCTGCCAATTCCAATGTCTTCTGACTTACATAGTCGAGAATAGATAGCTTTTCCTGGATGTTGGTATCCATATCCGCCATTTCCGCCCCCCGGCCGGCATAGACTAGATGATACATGCAGAAGCGAGGTATGCCTTCCTTTTCTATCAGGTCAAAAATGACCGGCAAGTCCTCTTGATTATATTTATTTACCGTGAAGCGTATGCCTGTTTTTATACCATGCTCTAAGCAGGTGCGTATGCCCTTTAAGGCCATATCAAAGGCGCCTGGAATACTGCGGAAATGGTCATGGGTCTGAGGCCCGCCATCAATGCTTATGCCTACGTATTGGAATCCGGCTTGTTTGATCTTTTCCGCCGCCAGTTCGTCTATCAAGGTGCCGTTGGTGGAAATCACCGGTCTTAGGCCCAGTTCTTCGGCCATCTTTCCTAAATCAAAGATATCCTTACGTAAGAGCGGTTCACCGCCGGAGAATAACAAGACCGGAACTTTCATGGCTGCCAGGTCACGGATGAATACCTCCGCTTCCTCTGTAGTAAGCTCATCCTGATACTTTCTGTCCTCTGCGCTGATATAACAGTGCAGGCATTTAAGGTTGCAACGGTTGGTCATGTTCCACACTACCAGAGGGCGGTTGGTGGCAGAGAACTGCAGCAACTGAGGCGGTATGTCGCCCTGCTGCCCACGGTGTTTGATAGCCTCCGAAACGGTCGCCTGACCGCATAACAATTTAGTGCATCCTATCACTGCACCCTCTCCTCTCCTTGGCTCGCCTGAGCATCCTCGATAAGAGCCTGAACAAGTCCGTCGATGGTGTATTCCCTGGCCAGGACATCAACAGTGAAACCCAGATTCCGGGCAGTGGCCGCAGTAACCGGGCCTATGCAGGCCACTTTTACCAGCCCGGCCACGCTGGGCACCTTGTCCTCACCTATCATTTTAGCGAAGTTGGTCACGGTTGATGAACTTGTAAATGTTAGATAATCAAAATCCCCGTTGAGGATATCGTCCACTATACTGATTCCTGCTGTTTGAGCTGGCACAGCTTGATAAAGGGTAACCTCATGCATATATACCCCCCAGGCCTTGAAAGTCTCGGGCAGTATATTGCGCGCACCGGCTGCGCGGGGCAGGAGCACCCATTGCCCGGGAGTGATGCTTTTGTGCAATTCCTCCAGAATGCCTTCAGCTCTGTATTCTTCAGGTGTGATCTCCACCCGCAGCCCATATTTCTCCAGCCTGGCCCGGGTTGCTGGTCCGATGGCGACCAACCTTATTCCTTTCAGATCCCTGATGTCCAAACCGCAGGCGAACATCTCCTCCAGGAATATATCCACCCCGTTGACACTTGTGAATATGAGCCAGTCGTAGTATTCCAGGTTCTTTAGAGCATTCTGCATAGCCCCGCGATCAATTTGCTTCTGAATTAAGATGCTGGGGCATTCAATGGTCTGTGCACCGGCTGCGCGCAACCTTTCTACCAATTCGCTGGCCTGGGCCCGTGCCCTAGTGACAATAACCCGTTTGCCCCACAAGGGCTTGTTCTCCACCCAGCGGAGCTCTTGGCGAAGCTGCACCACCTCGCCAACAATGGTCACTGCCGGCGGTTGAAATGCGGCAGCCTCTACCTTCTGCACAATATCCTCCAGAGTACCACTTACAACCTGTTGCTGCGGCAGTGTGCCCCAGCGTATCAAGGCTATCGGGGTGGAGGGGTCGCGGCCGTTATTAATCAATTCCCGGCAGATGGTATGGAGATTCTCCACCCCCATTAAGAATACCAGGGTGCCGATTCCGGTACTGATCTTATCCCATTGTATGGAGCTAGTGGTCTTTTCAGGTTTTTCGTGACCGGTAATTACCGCGAAGCTGGAGGTGGCGTCACGATGGGTCACCGGAATGCCTGCATAGGCGGGCACCGCAATGGCTGAAGTTATCCCCGGGNNTATTTCAAAATCCAGGCCATGTTCGCGCAGGTATAAGGCCTCTTCCCCGCCTCTGCCATACAAAAAAGGGTCTCCGCCTTTTAGTCTGGCTACCCGTTTACCCGCTGCGGCCTTTTCCACCAATAGTTGATTGATCTCCCCTTGAGGCAGGGCATGCCGCCCTGAAATTTTACCCACATAAATGAACTCCGCAGCTGAATTGGCCATAGCCAAAATCTCAGGACCAACCAGGCGGTCATATATTACCACCTCGGCCTTTTCCAGTACCTCGCGGGCTTTTATGGTCAACAAGCCTGGATCTCCCGGACCGGCTCCTATCAGATAAACTAATCCTCTGTTCATAATTGCTCCCCCAACCTGCGAATTTCAGCCAGAATCTTGTCGGCTCCTCTCTGGAGCAGCAATCCGGCCAAACTCTGTCCCAATTCCTCGCCTTGCTCCACACTGCCTTCCAGCGTTTCACGGTACATTTTGGTGCCATCCAGAGAAGCCACCAGACCCGATAATTGCAGTCGTCCGCCGGCAACCTCAGACAGTGCCCCCACCGGGACTTGACATCCTCCTTCTAAGACGCGCAAAAACGACCTTTCAGCCATAATCGCCAAGCGGGTAGGTTCATGATTAATAAGTCCCGTTATTTGGGCAGTATCCTGGTCACCGCTGCGAATTTCCACTCCCAGAGCGCCCTGTCCGACAGCTGGCAACAGTTCCTGGCAGGAAATCACCTCGGTGATGAGGTGATCATAACCCAGCCTTTTGACACCGGCATAGGCCAGAACAATAGCATCCAGACCCTGTTCATACATTTTCCGTATACGGGTATCCACATTGCCTCTTAAATCAACTATTTCAAGATCGGGCCGATTTGCTTTAAGCTGAGCTATTCGTCTCAGGCTGGAAGTACCCACCCGGGCTCTCCGCGGCAAGTCGTGCAGACCCAACCCCTGGGGAGAAAGCAAGACATCCTGGGGATTTTCGCGGTTTAACACCGCCCCCAGGCACAAACCCGGTTCGAGCACAGAAGGCAGATCCTTCATGCTATGAACCGCCAGATCTACCTTTTTGTCGAGCAATGCAGATTCTATTTCTTTGGTAAAAAGGCCTTTATCACCTATGCTTGCAAGAGATACATCAAGGATCTTGTCTCCCGCGGTCTTGATGACCTCAATGTGCACCTCCAGCCCGGGGGCCTTCTGCCGCAGCAGTTCAGCCACATGCTGGGCCTGCCACAAGGCCAGCTTGCTACCCCTGGTTCCCAATCTTAATTGGCCCATTGGAATTTTCCTCCGTATTCACCTGCAGCCCGAACAGCTTCTTGGTGATTTCCGCGCAAAGATGGCCCTGGTTGCTGACCGCCATCTCTTTGAGGCTGACGATGGGGTCGTGCAACAACTGATTGACGATGGTGTTGGCCATGGACATGATTACCTTCTGGTCATGTTCGGAAACCTTGCCCAGACGGTTGAAGGCCCTCTGCAATTCATTATCTTTTATAACCTCAGCCCGCTTTTTAAGGGCGGTGATGACGGGCACCACGTATAAACCGGCCATCCATTCGTTGAATTTATCCAGCTCGGTGGCAACGATATGTTCAGCCAGTCGGGCCGCTTTCTGGCGCTGCAGGTGGTTTTCGTCCACCACATTGCGCAGATCATCAATGTCAAATATATGAACCCCCGGGATAGAGCTTAAAGCAGGGTCAACATCTCGGGGTACGGCAATGTCGATTATGATTATCTCCCGGCTCTGGCGCGCCTCCAGCTGCTCCCCGCAGTTGTCCGGCCTGATAACATAGTGATTGGCTGCGGTACAGCTTATCACAATATCCGCTTTGATCATCTGGCCGGGCAGTTGATCAAAACGCACCGCGCGGCCGTTGAAACTCTCTGCCATCATCTGCGCCCGCTCATAGGAACGATTAGAAACGATCACTGATTTGACCCCATTCGTCATCAGATAGCGGGTAGCCAGTTCGCTCATTTCCCCGGCGCCTACTACTAGCACGCATTTATCTTCCAGAGTGTCGAAATACTGGCGGGCCAATTCCACGGCAGCATAACTGACTGACACCGGATGCTGGTCGATGCCGGTTTCGGTACGAGTTTTTTTGCCCACGAAAATAGCCTTCTGAAAAAGAGCGTTCAAAACCCCATCAGAAGCCCCTTTTAATACCGCAGTCTGATATGCTTCTTTAACCTGGGCCAGGATTTGAGCTTCTCCCAGAATCATTGAATCCAGTCCAGAAGACACCCTGAACAGATGGGAAATAGCATCATAACAGGTGGGTTGATACAAATACCCTTGCAGTTGATCGTGGGAAAAACCGGAAAATGCCTCCAGAAAACGGTTGAGTATGTCCATTCCCCTGGCTATATCGCGCGTGGTAGCATAAACCTCGGTGCGGTTGCAGGTGGCTAGGATAACAGCGCCCTCAATGTCCTCGCTGAGTTTGAGATATTCATAAGCCTTGTCCATAACCGGAGCTGAAAATGCGAGTTTTTCCCGAACTTCGACCGGAGCCGTTCGGTGGTTCAATCCTGCCAAAAGGACATACATTGCCTAATCTTCTCCTTCGCTTTATCTTTCTCCCCCACTTGAATCAGGTTTAGTATATCCGAATAAACAATTGATTCAATTATCTGTTTTCTAACACTGCTATCAGGCACTTGTCCATGCAGAAAGTCTCGAACCTCTCCCAACAAGTCAACGAATTCGCCATGGGAGGGGGTGATTATGGCTTCCAGTTCCTGTCGCAGTTTACGGGCATAGGCCGGGCTTTTGCCTTCGGTGGATACCGCCACTTGTAATGAACCCCGCCGTAGCACCGATGGCACCAGGAAATCACACGCTTCGGGATCGTCAGCCACGTTGATGAGAATGCCCTTGCGGTGGCACAAATGGCTGATCTCCCGATTGATCTCACAGTTGTTGGTGGCTATAAAAACCAGGAAGACACCTTCCAGGTCCTCCTCTATAAAACCGCGTATGTATATCTCTACCCGTTTTTCCCGCTGCCATTGTTTGATTCGGGCAGTGACGGCGTTGCTAATCACCCTCACCTGAGCGCCGTGCTCAAGCAAGGAGGCGATCTTGCGCTCCGCCACCTGCCCACCGCCTACTACCAGGCAGGCTCTGTCCTGTAGATTAAGGCAGATAGGAAACAGGTGTCGCATATAAACTCCATAAATGTAACTTCTGTAACGAGCCGGTTGTAATGACCGCTATTAATTACTTTTCGGACTTATCCTGGTCTTCTGCGTCGGGATCTTCTTCTCTGGATTTCTTGAAGTTTTGCAGAGCTTTGCCCAGGGACTGACCGACTTGCGGCAATTTACCCGGTCCAACGATAATCAGCAGAATTACCAGTATTAAAATTAATTCCCAAGGGCCTATGTTGAATGGAAGAAACGCAAACAAAATATTTCTCTCCTTTGCTTTAGCTCTAGTCGCGAATTGGTTGAATACTTCTCACTATACACCCCATACATAGTGCTATTATGACAAATGGGTACTTTTTTGTAAAGAGAACCGCTTTGACCCGGGGTGACCTTAACAGCGTTCTCTACGCCGGTTACCCATCGGCTTCCTGGTAGTCATCACCTTCTAACTCGGATGGGCGCGTTTTTCCCTTGGCGGCCCATTTTGACACCCAGATACTGACTTCATAGAGTAAATACACTGGAATAGCCATCATCAACTGAGAAACAGGATCAGGCCCGGGAGTAAGGGCAGCCGCCATTACCACAATAGCCAGCAAAGCATATTTGCGATTTTGAGCCATCCAATTTGGCTTGAGCACTCCGATCTTGGTGAGGAAAAAGACCACTACCGGCAGCTCGAATACCAGCCCGAAGGGGATGGTGAAGGCAATTACAAACGAAACGTATTGATCCACCTTAAATAGAGTTTCCAGGTTTTGCCCTGCAATATAAATGAAGAAATTCAAGACCAGGGGCAGAATGCCAAAATAGGCGAATAATACCCCGGCAGCGAAGAGCAGTACCGTAACCGGCAGCAGGACGTACACATAGCGCCTTTCACGGGGATACAGGCCGGGCTTGACAAAACGCCACAAAGCCCACGCTACTACCGGGAAGGCCAGTATAAACCCTGCATACAAAGCCAGTTTCATCTTTACGAAAAAGGCTTCGGTAACCCCGGTCACGATTAGGGTCTGCTGCAGAGAACTTAAGGGCGAGACAATTACGGCCAGGATTTCCTCATTGTAATAGAAAGCCACACAGGCCCCTGCCACAATTGCCACCACGCTGATCAGAACAGCCCTGCGCAGTTCCTCCAGATGGGCGATAAGGGTTTTCTTTTCTTCCTTAGTCATGTCACCCAAGTTAAAAAAGGCCAATGGTACAACACCCTCTTAATTAATAATTGCGCTCTGAAATAAATTCAGAAATGTTCCTCAAGTTCTCGGTAATGGGGGTATCGGGCAGATAACTCAGCTGCCGTTTGGCTTTTGCGGTGTAATATTGAGCCGCATAGTAGGCATAATCGATCCCCCCGGCATCAATAACCAGATCCACGATATGATCGGCCTGTTCTATACAAGACTGAGCCGACGACAGCCACTGCTGCAATTGCTGCCGGTGTGGACTGACGCGGAGCGCATAAATGGTCGGCAGGGTTATTATCCCCTGCTTGATATCGCTTGCAGTGGGCTTTCCCAACACCTCTTCAGTGGCTACGAAATCCAAAATGTCGTCAGTCACCTGAAAGGCCATCCCCAGATAATAACCGTATTTCTGCAGGGCGGCGATTTCAGCTTGGCTGGCCGGGGTGAGCAAGGCCCCCAACTGGCAGCTTACCGAAATCAGCAGAGCGGTTTTGCGTTCAATGCGGCGCAAATAGTTCTTTAAACCCACTTCTATATTATAAGCGCTCAGCATCTGGATAATCTCGCCCTCGCAGATCTTCATACTGGTGTCAGCCAGGATGCTGATCATATCCTGCCGCCGATAGCCGGCCACCAGGGCAAGAGAGCTGGAAAAGATATAATTGCCCGCATAAAGAGAAAGGCGGTTGCCCCATAAACTTTTCACCGTGTCGGTGCCGCGCCGGGTCTGGGAATTATCGATTACATCATCGTGCACCAGGGTAGCCATGTGGGTCAGTTCCAAAGCCACTGCCAGGGGTATGATTTCATCCAAATCATCGACAAACATACGTGCCGCCAAAAGGGCAAAAGCAGGGCGCAGCCTTTTGCCCCCGGCTTTTATAAGATGTGTCGACGCTTGCTGCAGTATACTCAGTTTGGTGTTTATGTTGGTCTCCAGGCTGCTCTCCACAATCTGCAATTCATCAGCAACCGGAGTAAAAAAATCATTGGGTTCCATGCGTTCCCCCGTATTGATCAATAAACTCATTATAATGTTTCATTCGACGCATTCCAACAAATCACCTTTAGAACCTTAGCGTTGTATATCAATTCTCACCGTAGCGGCTGAACATCTGATGGGGAATTTTCAGTATATCTAAGACTTTACCCACCATGAAGTCGACCAAATCCTGAATCCCCCGGGGATTATGATAGAATGCCGGCATGGCAGGGACTATGCGGGCTCCTGCCTCAGCTAACTGCAGCATATTCCTAATATGGATAGTGCTCAAGGGGGTTTCCCGGGGCACCACCACCAGGGGGCGGTTTTCTTTAAGCATCACATCAGCGGCCCGTTCCATCAGACTGCTGGAACTGCCGCAGGCCAAAGCAGAAATAGTAGACATAGTACAGGGCATTATGATCATGGCCTCGGTCAGGTAAGAACCGCTGGCAATAGGTGCGGCGATATCATCGTTGCCATAGCTAATCAGGCACGGATAACAGGATTGCAGTGAGTCCAGAGCCTGACCTGCATTCTCTCCTGGCTGCCAGCCCTGTTCCTGTTGCATGACCAGCCCGGCCGCCCGGCTGACCACAACATGGACTTCACAACCCTGGGCCAACAATTCCCTGATCAGAGTAATCCCGTAGATTATCCCGCTGGCTCCAGTCAGTCCGACTGTATATCTTTTCATCAGGGCTCCCCCCGTTATCTTTTGGGATGGGTTATACACATAGTACCCTATTAGCTCAATATATATCTGCCAGGGTGGTTATCAGAATCAGCAAGCCCACATAGTGGTTTATCTTAAAGGAGGCGAAATTAACCCGGCTCATATTGTCGGGGGTGACAATTCTATGCTCATACAGCAGGATAAGGGCTGCGATGGTTACCCCGAGGTAATACCATCCACCTAGCTGAAGCGCCACACCTGCAGCGATCAGGCATACCACCATCAGCACATGCAACGTCTCAGAAAAGCGGAATGCTATCCTGGCGCCAAAACGAGCCGGGATGGAATGCAGTCCATGTTGGCGGTCAAACTCTATATCCTGACAGGCATATGTTATGTCAAACCCTGCCACCCAGCTTGCCACCGCCACAGTCAGCAAGATGGGCTGCCAATCGAGGCGCCCGGTCACTGCGATCCATGCCCCCACTGGGCCGATGCCAATAGCCAGCCCGAGTATGATATGGCACCACCAGGTAAAGCGTTTGGTGTAGGAATAGCCCCATAAAATCAATACTGCCAAGGGAGCAAGCTGCAAGCACAACAGGTTGAGCCGGGAAGCCGCCACGAACAATAGGCCCAGACCAACCACCACCGCGCCCCATACCAGACTGAGCGGCAGCTGTCCCGAAGCCATTACCCAGTGTCTGGTGCGTGGATTGGCTCGATCCAGATGCCGGTCGATGATGCGGTTTAAACACAAGGCTGAGGTGCGGGCGCTGACCATAGCCAGGGTGATCCAGCCCAACTGCGCCAGGCTGGGGATGCCGTGTACGCCCAAAAAGGCCCCCAGATAAGCGAAGGGCAGCCCGAACAGAGTGTGGCTAAAGTCAATCATATTGAGAAAGCGGGTAATGTTCTTCAACGTCAATATTCTCCTATTGCAGCACAAAACTACCCTAAAGGGCCTTGAAAGTATGGACACGGCCTGCTGGCCAGCAGGCCGTGTCCATGTAAATGGTTTTTTAAATTGCTGCCCGGGTTAGACCCTGGTTGAGATTTTCCAGGATGAGCATTTCCAGCGCAGTTTCACTCAGGGTTGTCCTGCCCTGGTTGATAAAAGCAAACAGATCGCGGCTTATCTGGCAGTGATTCATCATCTCCGCGCCTAACTCAGGTAAATCATGACCTTCCAATGCCATGCCCATATGAAATCCCAGTTTGGTGTACCAGGTGGTGGCTTCGGGCGATAAGCCCCGCAACCGGGCGGCAGAGGTAAATGCGGCCTGGTACAGCGATGCCCTGGTTCTGGCCAGAATTTCCTCCGGAGCCGAATCCAGCTTGTATTTCATCACCAGGCCTTCATTGATTTGTCCAATCGTATCAGAAAACACGTCCAACAGAGAGTCAGCCCCGATCTCCACCAGCAGTTTTAATATCGACCCGTATATATAATCTCCAATCAGAATAGAGAACTGCATATCACGGTCATAGATTTGCCCATCCTCATCATCTCTGACCGACTCGTGTATTACGCTGGCCAGGTGAGTCATTTTGAATAATGCCGCCATTCTCAGGGAAGAACCGCGCTGCTGCCCCAGATAACGATAAATAGCCAGCACCGCTGCCGGGAGTTGCTCCCAGGTTGGCTCTGCGGCTGCCTGGCAGACATGGTTTTGAATATCCTCCCACCAGGGCGAGAGACGGTTCCGCACCAGGCGGTTCACCTCTTCAAGATCATATTTTAAATCACGTTCCAACATAAGTACCCCCACAAGCCCTAATGCATTTGAATCTCTTAAGCATTAATAATGAATTCTATCTAATCATATTTTAAACCATTGGGACGTCAAAGCACCTTCACAATAATTTCCTGCTTCACCGCCATGTTATCATATGATATTAATTATATAGAAAATAGTCCGCTTTGACAGTCTGAATTTTACCGTTAATAAAACAAGGTCTTACTTGATATTAATGTCAAGTAAGACCTTTCAAATCGATCGAGCGCTATTTTTTGCTTTGCATCGGTCTACTAAAATAGTATCCCTCCTAAATATTTACCACCAGGCGCTCCTTCTTCTGGCTCTGAACCGTTCCCCGCTTCACTTCTGATGCCGTTACATGGGTAGCCCCAAATTTTTCAGCCACATAGTTGCAGGCATCCCAGGGGTTAACTGATTCACCGCAGGTAAACACATCTACTGCTGCATATCCCAACTCCGGCCAGGTATGAATTGCCAGGTGCGACTCTGAAATAACAACGACTCCACTGACTCCTTGCGGGCTAAACTTGTGAAAAACAACCTCTCTCACTTCAGCTCCAGCCTCCAAAGCAGCATTTATCATGATATCCTCCACCCGAGCGATATCATTCAATACTTCAAAGTGACAGCCATATACTTCGGCTAGTACATGTCGCCCTAAAGACTGCAATCATGTCGCCTCCCTTCAGTTTTTTTTTGTGCTCTCAGACCTCCTTAAATTAATCCCTAAAACGCACATGTAGAATTTTAGCATAATTCTGTGCATTGTCAATAAAATATTGTGAATTTCCAGTATAAACTGGACTATTGCCTGATAATATGCTCTCAGCTAAAAATTCTATACAATTACTATTGTATGCTCCGGATTGTTAAATTATTTATATGTTCACGAAATATATCATATCATTTTTATTATATTTAGCGCCGGACTATTACCGCGGCAAAGATCAGTCCAGGCCATTTATCAGGTTGTTTATGGCGTGAATGAACTCCTTTTGATTGCCTTCACCCAAAAGATCGTACAAAAGCGCATTGAACTCATAATTGATATTTACGATTTGGGCCGCTACCTGAACACCCTTTTCAGTGATAAACACCCTGATGGCGCGGCGGTCCTGGGGGTCCAGGCGCCTTTCCACCAATTTGTCTTTTTCCAGTTTATCCACCAGAACAGTCATAGAAGAGCTGTCGATCATTGTTCTGGCGCCAATTTCTTTGAGGGTGACGCCGTTTTCCTCTTGTAGGCAATAGAGGATGAAACTCTGGGGAATGGTGACTCTGTGTTCATCCAGACGGCTACTCAGGTGTTTGTCGATCTTTTTCATGGCAGCCCGCAGGTTGAAACCGATAAAGGCATTCAAACCGTTCATGAAATTACTCCTCTCTATAACCTCTGCCTGGTCTTTCTCTTTTTGGACCACTTTATACCATATTATAAAAGCATGTAAGTTTATAAAACAAGCAATTCCTCCTAAAGTCGCAGTTCCGGCTAATAACGGTTTAATTCTTCATATTCTGACCTAACCTGATTTTGGAAATGCCTTGAAGTGCAAAACGCTTCGTGCTATCTTATTAGCATCGTCATGTAAACTCTGTGCTGAGAAGGCTCCGGTCAGACAACTTTTT
>DHGD01000043.1 GCA_002402575.1 Syntrophomonas sp. UBA4807 | reverse complement strand
GATGTCATCATCGTGGCCAGTGTTTCCTGTATCTACGGTCTGGGAGCGCCGGATGACTACTACCGCATGGCCATCTCACTGCGGCCTGGCGTACAAATGCCGCGTGATACCATACTGCAGCGCCTGGTGGAAAATCATTATGAACGTAATGACTACGCTATTAACCGCGGCAATTTCCGGGTCAGGGGCGATGTTATCGAGGTGTTCCCGGCATCGGCCGGCGAGAAGGCCTTGCGCGTGGAATTGTTCGGCGATGAAGTCGACCGCATCACCGAGTTTAACCCTGTAACCGGAGAGGTATTCGGGCGCAGGCTGCATACCATGATCTTTCCGGCCTCCCATTACGTGACCAGCCGGGAGCGTATGCTGGAAACCGCCAAGGATATACAAGCTGAATTGGAACAGCAGGTGGCCCGCTTCAGAAGCGAGGGCAAACTTTTGGAAGCCCAGCGCATCGAGCAGCGCACCCGCTATGACCTGGAGATGATCAGGGAAATAGGTTATTGCAAAGGAATTGAGAATTACTCGCGTTATATAACCGGTCGGGAGGCAGGAGAACCGCCTTACACCCTGATTGATTTCTTCCCCCGGGATTTTATTTTGTTCATCGATGAGTCCCATATTTCCGTGCCGCAGATAAGGGGTATGTATGAGGGCGACCGCTCCCGCAAGCAGAATCTGGTGGAATACGGTTTCCGCCTTCCCTCAGCCCTGGACAACCGTCCGCTCAGGTTTAACGAGTTCCAGGACAAGATCAACCAGGTTATCTATGTCAGCGCCACTCCGGGTGATTATGAAATGGCGCGCAGCCAGCTGGTGGCCGAGCAGATCATCCGCCCCACCGGTTTGGTGGACCCGGAGATCGNNGTGAGCCAGGGCTACCGGATCCTGGTAACAACCCTCACCAAGCGTATGGCCGAGGACTTGTGCGACTACCTGGGAGACAATGGCATACAGGTGCGCTATATGCACTCTGATATTCAGGCCTTGGAACGCCTGGAAATACTGCGCGACCTCCGCGCCGGTAAATTTGATGTTTTAGTGGGCATTAACCTGCTGCGCGAAGGTCTGGATCTGCCCGAAGTGGCTCTGGTGGCTATACTGGATGCGGATAAAGAGGGCTTCCTGCGCTCCGGACGCTCGCTGATACAGACTATTGGCAGGGCGGCCCGCAATGTGGATGGACAGGTGGTAATGTACGCCGACCGTATCACCCCTTCCATGCAGACCGCTATTGACGAGACTAACCGCCGTCGCGAAAAACAGGTGGCTTTTAATAGCGCTCATGGCATAACTCCGGAAACCATACAGAAGGAGATCTACGCCGCTATTGAGACCACCATCGCTGAGGCCCCGGCCTCGTATGACGCCGCTCTATTCTCCGAGCTGAAGAAAGAAGACCGTCTCCGACTGGCCGGGGAGATGCAGGCGGAAATGATCAAGGCGGCTGAAGCTCTGGAATTTGAGCGCGCCGCCGAATTACGCGACCTGATGAAAAAACTGCTTGAACCGCCGCGCAAGAGCAAAAAAAGATCCCGGGGACGATAAACTGCCGGGGATAGTACGACTGGAGCATCACCATGAAAGACTATATTTATGTAAAAGGCGCCCGGGAACACAATCTGAAAAATATCGATATTAAAATTCCCCGCGATAAATTGATAATCTTTACCGGGGTTTCGGGATCGGGCAAGTCCAGTCTGGCTTTCGACACTATTTACAGCGAAGGCCAGCGCCGCTATGTGGAATCACTGTCGGCCTATGCCCGGCAGTATTTGGGCCAGATGGAGAAACCCGACGTGGATTATATCGAAGGGCTTTCCCCCTCCATTTCCATAGACCAAAAATCCACCTCTAACAACCCCCGCTCCACAGTGGGAACGGTTACCGAGATTTATGATTATTTGCGGCTGTTGTTTGCCCGGGTAGGCCGACCGCACTGTCCCCACTGTCATCAGCCCATACGCCGCCAGACCGTGGATCAGATTGTTGATACCGTCATGGCATTGCCAGAGGGAACCCGCCTGAAATTGCTGGCCCCGGTTATTCGAGCGCAAAAGGGCGAACATAAAAAGCTCCTGCAGGACCTATCCCGTGACGGCTATGTCAGGATAATTGTTGACGGCTATGAATACACTACGGACGAAGAGATCACTTTGGAGAAAAACAAAAAGCACGATATAAGCGTTGTAATCGACCGGTTAGTGGTGAAAGCGAACATGCGGAGCCGCCTGGCCCAGTCCCTGGAACTGGCCTTTGAAATAAGCGAAGGTTCGGTGGTGGTCCGCATCATGGGCGAAGACGACAGCGAAACGGACCAGGTATTCAGCCGGGACTTCTCCTGCCCGGAATGCGGCTTCAGTCTGAGTGAATTGAGCCCGCGTATGTTTTCCTTCAACAATCCTTTCGGAGCCTGTCCGGAATGCGACGGCCTGGGGCAGAGACTGGTGATAGACCCTGATTTGGTGGTTAACTGGGACAAAACTCTCAACGAAGGGGCCATAATACCTTGGTCCAACAATTTCTACACTTACTATAATCAGATACTATTCGGCATGGCGGAGAAGAATGGCATTCCTGCCGACAAGCCGCTTAAAGAGTTGAGTCCTGAGCAGGTCGAGGCTATACTTTATGGCAAAACCGGGGACCGTATCCGCATCAATTATACGAATTCCTATGGAGAGAAAAATAGTTTCAGCTCGCAATACGAAGGCGTTATCAATAATCTCAAGCGGCGTCATCTGGAAACCAAATCAGAGGCTTCCCGAGAAGAAATCGAAAAATATATGACCACCACGTTGTGCCCGCGCTGTCAGGGGCAACGATTGCGTGAAGAGATTCTCTGGGTGCTGGTCGGGGACAAGTCGATCAATGACGTGACTGCGCTATCGATCCGCGAATGTTATCAGTTCTTCGCCGAGCTGGGCCTTACTCCCCGTGAACAGACCATCGCCCGCCAGGTTATAAAAGAGATCCAAGCCAGGCTCAATTTCCTGATTGACGTAGGGCTGGATTACCTCACCCTTAACCGGGCTTCGGGCAGTCTTTCCGGGGGCGAGGCCCAGCGCATTCGCTTGGCTACTCAGGTAGGGTCCAGTCTGGTAGGGGTTCTGTACGTCTTGGACGAGCCTAGCATCGGCCTGCACCCACGGGATAATGACCGTCTCCTGGCCACTTTGTGCCGGCTGCGCGATCTGGGCAACACCGTGATCGTGGTGGAACATGATGAAGATACCATGCGCCAGGCCGACTATATAGTGGATATCGGACCACGGGCCGGGGTGCTCGGGGGCAGGGTGGTGGCCCAGGGCACCCTGCAGGACATATTGCGCTCACCTGAATCTTTGACCGGCAAGTATCTTTCCGGGGCATTGGATATTGAGATTCCCCAGCAGCGGCGTGACGGCAACGGTCACAAGATAGTGGTCAAAGGAGCGCGGATGCACAATTTAAAGAATATTGATGTTGAAATCCCTTTAGGAGAGATGGTGGTCATAACCGGGGTGTCCGGCTCAGGCAAGAGCACTTTGGTTGAGGACATACTGCATCCCGGACTTAACTGGCGCATCAACCGCCGCTCGGGGCAGGGCGGGCGCAGTGCCGGGCAGGGTAGTAAGTACGCCGATATAATCGGCGCGGAGGCCATCGACAAGGTGATAAACATAGACCAGGACCCCATCGGGCGCACCCCGCGGTCCAATCCGGCCACCTATACCGGGACATTTGGCGGCATCCGCGACCTGTTCGCGCAGACTGCCGAGGCCCGAGTGCGCGGCTACCAGCCGGGGCGCTTCAGTTTTAATGTCCGCGGGGGCCGTTGTGAGGCTTGCTCCGGGGACGGCATCATCAAGATCGAGATGCATTTTCTGCCTGATGTTTACATTCCCTGCGAGGTGTGCAAGGGCAAGCGCTACAACCGTGAGACCCTGGAGGTCAAATACAAAGGCTATACTATCGCGGACGTCCTGGATATGACGGTGGATGAAGCAGTGGAATGCTTTGCGACCATTCCCGGGGTGTTCCGCAAATTGAAAGTGCTGCAGGATGTGGGCTTGGGCTATGTGAAGCTGGGGCAGCCCGCGCCCACCCTTTCCGGTGGGGAGGCGCAGCGGGTCAAACTGGCCACCGAGCTTTCCAAACGTTCTACCGGACGCACCCTATACATCCTGGATGAGCCCACCACCGGGTTGCATCGGGATGATGTGCGCCAGCTCCTGGAGGTCTTGAACCGGCTGGTGGATGCGGGCAATACTGTCGTTATTATCGAGCACAACCTGGATGTAATCAAATCAGCTGATCACGTTATCGATCTGGGGCCGGAAGGCGGCGATAAGGGCGGCGAGGTTATTGTGGCCGGGCGTCCTGAAGTGGTGGCCCAATGCCCCCGGTCATACACCGGCAGATACCTAAAACCGTTGTTGGGAGAGGCCCGAATTGGAAAAATTAAAAGAACGTCTTAAAGACGTACCCATACAGCCCGGGGTCTATTTGTTTAAGGATAGGGATGGCCGGGTCATATATGTAGGCAAAGCTAAAATTCTTAGGAACCGGCTGCGCTCCTACTTCCAGCCTCCGCAAGGCCTGGAGGCCAAGGTCAGGGCTATGGTCGCCCGGGTAGCTGATTTTGACTATATCGTCACCGGCACCGAAATGGAAGCCCTGATACTGGAGAACAACCTGATAAAATCCTATCATCCCCGCTATAACATCTTTATGCGGGATGACAAGACCTACCCCTATCTAAAAATTACCACCGCCGAGGCTTATCCCCGGGTATATATCACCCGGGAGAGAAAGGACGGGGTTTCACGCTATTTCGGCCCCTACACCGATGCGGCGGCCCTGAAAGAGACTGTTAAGCTCTTAACCGGCATCTTTCCGCTGCGTACCTGTAAAACCTTAAAAAAACAGCTCCGTCCTTGCTTGAACCGCGATTTGGAGAAATGCCTGGCTCCATGCAGCTCTGCGGTTACGGTTGAAGAGTACCAGGAATGTGTGCGCGGTCTGATACGTTTCATGGAAGGCCATCACGCTGAGGTCATGGAGCGGTTGAAAGCGGATATGCAGGATGCCGCCGCTGCGCTGGAATTTGAGAAGGCGGCCCGCCTGCGCGATCAGATCAATAGCGTTCAGAGCCTCAATGCCAGGCAGAAAGTCAGTTTCGACCGGCCCTATAACCTGGATGCGGTAGTGACCGTTGCCGAGGATAAACCTTATCTGGCTCTGGTTTTTAAAATTCGGACCGGCATGATCGTGGCTAAGGACACCTACTGGCTGCATCCGGGCATGGACGAACCGGGCGAAGAGATGAGCAGCTTCTTTCTGCGCCAGTATTACAGTGACAACCCCGATATCCCGGATGAGATTGTAATCAACCTGCTCCCCCGGGACCCTGGCCTGTTGCGGGATTGGTTGAGACAGCTCAGCGGCAAAAAAGTCAGTCTGCATCAACCCCGGCGGGGCGATAAAAAGGCCCTCTTGGATATGGTGTCGGAGAATGCCCGATTATTGCGGGAAGAGAAACTGCATGCCGATGAGCGTTATCAAGCGGCTTTGCGGCAATTGAGCAGGGATCTGGGCCTGGATGTCATCCCGCAGCGCATCGAAGGCTATGATGTGTCTCATCTCAGCGGCGAAGAAACCGTAGCTTCGATGGTGGTTTTTACCGGAGGATGGCCCGACAAAAAATGCTACCGCCGCTTTAAAATCAAGCTGCCGCAAAATAATGACTACGCTTCCCTGGCCGAAGCCCTGAGGCGGCGTTTTGACGAAGCTCGCCAGGGCAATCCAGCTTTTCTTCCCGAGCCTGATTTGATAATGGTCGACGGTGGTCTGGGCCAACTCCATGCCGCTCAACAAGTATTGCAGGATATGCAGGTTGATATTCCCGTGGTGGCGCTGGCCAAAAAGGAAGAAACCCTTTTTATATCCGCTGGGCGGCCTTTGAAATTGCCCCGCCGCCATCCGGGCTTGATGACCCTGCAGCAGCTACGCGACGAGGCGCATCGCTTTGCCATCGAGTATAACAGGCTGCGGCGCGGTAAAAAATTAACTAAATCCAGATTGGATGAAATCGAGGGCATAGGATTACGGCGCAAAAAGCTGCTCTTGGAAGCATTTGGTTCAGCGGCTTCCTTAAGCCGGGCCTCTGAGGCGGAAATAGCCGCCATCAAGGGAATTGGCCCAGGACTGGCGCGGGTTATATACCAGGCTCTGCATGGCCAAGATGAGAGTCTCTAGAATATAAACCTTAGTAGTGGAAAAAAACAAAAATATCCCATATTATTAATAATAGCAGCATGAAGCGGGAAATGACCTGGAAAGGGGATAAATATGATCGTGCAGGGATGGATATTGAGATGGGTCATAAATATACTGGCTATCATTTTGACGGCAGCTCTCTTGCCAGGTTTTCGGCTCACCCTGTGGGCGGCCCTGGTAGGCTCTCTTTTCCTGGGGGTAATAAACGCCTGCATTCGTCCCCTGCTATTGCTAGTGACCTTGCCCTTTAATATTCTAACTCTGGGGTTGTTTACCCTGGTGATAAACGGGTTCATGTTATGGATAACCGCTGCAACAATTCGCGGTTTTGACCTAGACGGCTTTGGATGGGCTGTGCTGAGTGCCATTTTGTTGAGTGTGATCAGCGCTGCGGGGAGCTATTTGGTAGAAGATCGACTGTTTCGGTTTAAATAAGCGGATGAGAAACTGCATTCCCAATCAGACCGGGCCTGCGCGCTCGGTTTCTTATTTACCGGAATAATTCCTGAAAGGAGAAAGAAAACATGGCTGTACAATTGGTGGCAATAGACCTTGACGATACCCTTCTGGATTCGGGACTGCACATCTCGCCGCGCTGCGCCCATGATATTAGGATCTTGCGCGAAGAGGGGGTATTGGTCACGCTGGCCACGGGACGGATGTACCGTTCAGCCCTGCGCTATGCCCGGGAAATGGGCATGGATCTCCCCCTGATTACCTATCAGGGTGCCCTGGTTAAAGACACCCGCTCCGGGGAGGTGCTCTATTTTCGACCTGT
>DHGD01000157.1:33491-45706 GCA_002402575.1 Syntrophomonas sp. UBA4807 | reverse complement strand
AGACGCCCCGGTAGAAAAAGACAAATCAGCTGCAGCCTAATTAGGCTGACGCAGTTTTCTTTCTGCTCGCCATCTCCGTACGCGGAGATGGCTTTTTTCTGTAAATAACACTATTTGACAGAATTATCAATGCTCTTGGATAAATTAAGAAAAATGTAAAAATGTAATTGAATTGTCAATATATAGAGCAAGACAACAAAAGTCGACATGTTTTGCGCTGTTTGGGGTTTAAAATTGATTTTAGGGCGAAAAAACCACTGCAGGGAGGGGAGGGAGCGCCTCTCAACTCCGATTTAAACCTGCAGCAGCGGCTTAGAGGCTGTTTTACGAAAGCCTGGCAAGAATGAGCCATCCGGTGCTGGGGAGCAAAGCGAGGTTTAGAGAATATCAGAGGCGGGGAGTATAATGAGACCATTTATGCCGGCAATAAAATCTAACGCCAAGCGCGAGCACCTGGTACATGTGCTGTCTGTGGATGACAACGCTGAAAATCTGGCAGCAATAGAAGCCATACTGGCCTCTCCGCGCTATAAAATCTGTTCAGTCACATCGGGCCGGGAGGCTCTGCAACAAATTACGCAGCAGGACTTCGCGCTGATTCTGATGGATGTGCAGATGCCGGATATGGACGGCTTTGAAACCGCCTGGCTGATCAAAGCCCGCCTTAAGAGCCGCCAGATCCCGATTATCTTTATCACCGCCATCAACCGGGCCATGGAGCATGTAGAGCGGGGATACGCCGTTGGGGCCACCGATTACATCTTTAAGCCCTTTAATCCTCAAACCCTGCGCTTGAAGGTTGAAGCCCTGATAGACTATCAGGCCTATTATGACGAGGTCGAGACCCAGAGCGGATTGCTGCAGCAAAAAACCCGCGAACTCGAAGCCGCCTATAATCAACTCAACTTCGTCAATAATAACCTGGAGAGGATGGTGGAGGAACGCACCCGGGAACTGCTGCTCACCAACTGCGAATTGCAGCGGGAGATAGAAGAACACAAATTAACCAAAGAACATTTTCGCAGACTGTTTGCGCTTAGCCCCAATCTGATGTCTGTCCGCAGCCTGCCCGAAGGCGGGCTGGTGGACGTCAACCACTGCTGGCTGGAATTAACGGGCTATGAGCGGGCCGATTTAAGCTCTTTGATGGATCTGTATACCCCCGAACCTGATAGCCTGTATAAAGGCAGGCTTGAACTGCAGGGCGACTTGCGCAATCTTAAGGTGGGCTTTCAGACCAAAAGCGGCCAGGCCCGTCACGGATTGCTCTCCACTGAACAACTGGATGTCGGCGGGCAGCGACTGATACTTTCCGTGGTAACAGATGTGACCGAGTTGGTAAATTTACAAAAAGAGATGAGACGCCTTGACCGCCTCAACCTAGTAGGTGAAATGGCCGCTTCTATCGGACATGAAATCAGAAACCCCATGACTGCGGTGCGGGGATTTTTACAGCTTTTGGCCCATGAGGATAACAGCGGCAACAAAGTGTATTATGAATTGATGATAAGCGAATTGGATCGTGCCAATGACATAATATCTGTTTTCCTCAATCTGGCTGGAAATAAGTCGGTGGAGCTGCGCCCCAACTCCCTCAATGATATCATCCACACAATTTATCCCTTGTTATCCGCCGAAGTCCTGCATGGGGACAAGAACCTTGTAATGGAATTAGGGCCGGTTGACCCCGTGCTCCTCGATGAAAAGGAGATCCGCCAGTTGATAGTAAACCTGTGCCATAACGGCCTTGAGTCCATGCCCGCCGGGGGCGCTCTCTCCATCAAGACCTGGCAGCAGGGGGATGAGGTCATACTGATGGTCAGTGATCAGGGGGCGGGTATAGACGATGATCTGATGGAGCGCATCGGCACCCCCTTTGTTACCACCAAGCCTGAAGGCACCGGTCTGGGACTGCCGGTTTGCTTCAGCATCGCCCATCGCCATCGGGCCCGCATCGAGATACAGACCGGGGAGGCTGGAACCAGCATTTCGGTTATATTTCCAGCACATCAGAACTATGCGGCGTTTCAATATATGGATAAGGCAATCTGGCATCCGAACCACAACTGAATAGGATCTAATCCGTGCCATATTCGTAATATGCAAAAAAACACACGCCCCCGTTTGAACGGGGGCGCCGCTATGAAAACAAGGGGCGATTTCCTAGCTGGCTGCGATGCTGACTCGAAATGCTGCGGTGCTGTGCTTGGCGCGGCGTTAGATGTCCATAACCGGACCGCCATGGCTGTAAAAATAAGCCAATCTTTCGTTCAGGTAGTCAATAGACACCTTTTTAGGGCCCTCTGGGGTCAGCAATGCTACCGTTTGCTTGGCCTGTTTTTTTGTGTTGCGGGGCTTATTATGACTGATTGTGGCGATAGAACTCATAATAACACCATCCTTTTCCTCCAAGACCGGTCCGCCGTTGGCATAGAAATAAGCCAGGGCCTGCTCCAGCTTCTCCCTCTCCATACGGCCTTGCAAAGCAGGGTTCGGAACCAGGGTGAGATGGTCGATTCTGGAAGCGTTCTTTTCCTCAACTCGGTTTTGCGATCCGGTATCAATGTTTAATAATAATTCAGCCATTATATTATCCCTCCTTTACAGTATTACGATTACCATGTGAAACGTTTAACATATTATCATGCAAACACCGTGCCAAAACAGCAAATAAGGGTTAAAATGATTTATAGACGGCGTTGCGCGGGGATTGGAAGATAACCGGCAGAAAATGCCGGGCAACGCCCGGCGTGACAAAAATGTATCAATAATGTATCAAAATCAGGCGGATTTGATACACTAATGAGACGGTTGTGGAAAGGCTGGAATAGTAGCACAGTACCTGAAGCCACAGCTTCAGCATTGGCGCATCGCTGCATGGTGGCGGTAGTCTTTTTGGTATGTGCAGAAAAAGGCGCCAAATATAAATGGGGAAGCCTTTGCCCGTTCCTCATTTATAAAAGCTGAGGTTCTGCTTGTCAAGACTTTGAAGGTAATCATTAGTGCCGATATGATCGATTACCACTTCATATCCGGAACAATTCTGCTCAATCTTATCGCGCACTCTCTTTGCGAGACTCGCATAGCGGGATACAGGAACTTCCGCTCCCACCTCCAGGTCAAAGATGACGTTTATTTTGTTCTCCGCCTGGGCGATGCGGAAATTACGCACCTGCAGACCCAAATCCTCGCGAAGGCAGTTCACTACCGCGGATTTTACAGACTCAATCTTGGCGGTGTCAGTGCAAATGGGATCCATATGGATGATGATATTTATGCCTAGCTCATCTTTAACCGTTTTCTCCAAAGTATCCACGCAGCCATGTACTTCCACAATATTCATATAATCCGGCACTTCGGCGTGAATGGAGGCTATCATTCGGCTGGGGCCGTAATCGTGTACTTCCAGGTCATGAGTGCCTACCACACAACTTCCCGAAGACACCAGTTGGTTGATGCTGTCCACCAGCACTGAGTCGGGGGCTGAACCTAAAAGGAGATTTACCGTATCCCGGGCTATATCGAAACCGGCATAAAGGATAATTAAGGATATCAACAGACCTGCCAAGCCGTCTACGGGGAAGTCGGCATAGAGGCCGATCAGCATGGAAACAATGACCAACCCCGTGGCCAGACAGTCATTCAGACTGTCAAAGGCATTGGCCCTGCTGATACTGGAATTGACAGCCTTGCCGATATAGGAATTGAAGAAAAACATCCACAACTTGACCAGTACGGTGAGGATCAGGATGACCAATACCGCCGGGCTGAAGGCCACCTTTTCCGGGTTAAGCAGCTTATCATAAGAACTGCCTGCCAATTCTAAGCCGACCGCGAAAATTATGAAAGCCACCGCCAGGGCTGCGATATATTCAAAACGTCCGTGCCCGTAAGGATGGACGTCATCCGCCGGGCGGTTGCTTAATTTTGCTCCCAGTATGGAAACCAGAGATGAACCCATATCAGTCAGGTTATTGAAAGCATCCGATACTACCGCGATGCTGTTTATTAACAGTCCGATGGCAAGCTTGGCCGCGAACAGTACCAGGTTGCAAAAAATGCCCAGGATACCGGCGAACACCAGGTAGGACTCGCGCACCTTGCGGTCGGATACATTCTCATAGTTTTTTATCCATTTTTTAATCAAAAACTTCGTCATGTTTACCTCGTGGACTTTGCCAAAACGGCCACCCCAACAGCGGGTGTATTACTGCGGTACAGCGTTCCCGGAGGCTGTTCCCCAGGCCTCGGTTTTGCGGGGTGGTTTTCGCGGCACAGCCAATATATTCCATGCCTGATACAAACCTTATAAAATTATCGCCGATTTTAAAGATAACAGCAACGCCAAAGACGGGCTCAAAGCGTCCTTAAGCAAGTATAGCCGCCGGGCCAGACAAAAAAGCCCAGCACCCTGTTGCGGAGTGCTGGACCGTGAGTTTAAGTTCTAATGGATATCAATCATTTTCTTGCGCTGCGTGCTTCCCTGTTGTTTAGGCACGGTTATTTTGAGAATACCGTCTTTGTATTCCGCACTGACCATTTCTTCATCGATGCCTTCAAAATTGTAGGAGCGCGAAACCTTGCCCCAATAACGCTCTTGGCGCAGCATATTTTGCTTTTGTTCTTCGTTCTGCTGCATATGCTGGGCCGACACGGTCACCCGGCCATCTGTGCATACCACCTGGATATCCTCCCTGGCGTAACCCGGCATCTCAATTTCCAGTATATAATTGTCCTCCGCTTCTTTGACATCGGTTCTCATGGTAGAGGAAAATCCGGCCATAAAACTGTTATTAAAAAAATCTTCCAGAAAACCGTTGCCAAAGGTTCCTTTCAAAAACTCTGACGGCATCATGCTTCTGCCCGGTGACCAGGGGCCGAGGTCTTTTCTCATTAAAATACACTCCCTTGCGATAGAATTTTTCACCTTTAGTTTGAATAAAGCAGCCTTTTTTATACACCCGCTTTTGCCGTATCCAGGCCGGGTAATTATTGACAGCCGGACTGCCTCCAAGTACAATAGATATATAGAAAAATATCTATATATAAGAGGAGGTGTACTTATGAACGGGGTTTTCCAGGCCCTGTCCGATCCGACCCGGCGCAGGATAATGGAACTGCTTCGTGAGGGCGGTATGACCGCAGGCGATATCGCGGCTCACTTCGATATGAGTCAGCCTTCGGTCAGCCATCATCTCAAACTGCTAAGAACCGCAGAGCTGGTTACTGCAGAGAGGGAAGGCCAATTCATCAAGTACTACCTGAACTTATCCGTGCTGGAGGAAGCCTTACTGGGTTTCTACAACATATTGCGGGGGGCTAAAGCATGAATTCAAAGCGCACATTGATATTCTGGCTATCATATGTTGTGGCCGTCCTGGCTGCTGTATGGGTAGTGTGGATTTATCCCGATCTAGCGGGAACTTTCCCCCTACATTGGAACGCCGATGGTATCCCCGACCGTTTTGCCGCCAAAAGTCAGTTGTTGTGGCTGGCGGCATTGGTGATTGGCATCCCTTTGTTCATGGATCTATTGCCCCGATTTGACCCGCGCCGGAAAAATTACGATTACTTCAGCACTAGCTACCAGTATATGAAACTGGGCAGCACCGCCTTTATGGCCTTTATACTGGTTTTTAGCATACAAAGCGGGCGCAGCCAGGAGCAGATACTGTCCACTCGCTACATGATGGCGGGCATGGGGCTGTTATTTATGGTCTTGGGCAACTATATGACCAAAGTGCGCAGCAACTTTTTCGTGGGCATAAAAACCCCCTGGACGCTGTCTTCTGATGAAGTATGGAGAAAAACCCATCGCGTTGGAGGATGGGGATTCTTTGTAACCGGACTGGTGATTATGGCGGCAGGATTTGTTCTCACCGGCAAACCGCTCTTCAACCTGGTGATAGGTTTGATTTTACTGGTCACAGTTGGTACTTATCTGTACTCCTACCTGCTTTACCGCAGCATAGGCAGATCTTCCTAGCGCGCGAAGAATCGCGGCCATCCCTGGGTCACACCAGCTCCGGGGATGGTATTTTTGCTTTGTCTTGTGCCGTGCTACCCCAATTTCCCCATAACTGCTTACGCAAAAAGTAATGTAACAAGAAACATATATTAAGGAGGTAATAGGTTGTGAAAAAGATTGCTATTCTGGTGTTGGTCACATTTCTGCTGTCACTTTTGCCGACAACAGTTCTGGCCAAGCCTGACCCTCAAAAAGCGGGGGGCAACAAATGGGCTCAGAATCCGGGCGTTACTGAACAGCAGACCGTAGACCAGGATGACGAACAGGAAGTAACTTTCGATGACATCAACGACAGTTGGGCCAATGGCTACATAAAAAAGGTGGCTAAGAAAGGCTTGGTGGAAGGCTACAGGGGCCAATATCAGCCCAACAAACCGGTGACAAACCTGGAGCTTATAACCATGCTGGTCAGGGCTTTGGACAAAAATGGCCAGCTCGACTTGGATGAAGCCGATGTGAGCAAGTACGACCTTAAGAAGATCCCGCTGTGGGGTCAGGAATATGTGGCCGCGGCAGTAGAGTTCGGCATAATCCTGCCCGGCGAACTCAACACTTTTAATCCCAACCAGGGCTGCAAGAGAGGCCAGGTTGCTCTCTATGTGGCGCGTATCCTGGGTGAAGACGCTGAAAATAATGATGATCCCGAAGAGGACATTGATTTTGACAGCATCTCCGAGGACGTTGGGGATATAATTGCCGTGCTGGAGGATCTGGATGACCTGGGTGAAGACAATGCTGAGATACAGGATGATATCGACGCTCTGATTGAAAACTTGATAGATTTCCAGGAGCGGCTAAAGGATGCTGACAAAGCCGATCTGGCTGATTTGATCGCCGATTTCAAAGACCTGGCCAATGATCTGGACGATGTCATCGCTGATGCAGAAGATGCCGAGGCGGATGAAGACATCCTGGATGAACTGAGCGATGCGGCGCAGCAGGCTAGCGCGGTTAAAAAAGCGCTGAAAGTATACCAAGACATCGACAGTGACGATTCATTCGCGGATGACAACCAGATACCTGATGAATTCAAGTTTTCGGTTAAAAAGGTGAAACGCTTCCGCATCATGGTCGGTGACGATGACGGCTGTTTCAGCCCCATGCGAGTGGTTAAGCGCGATGAAATCGCCACTCTTTTAAGCCGCCTGACTGACCTGGTATTTGGCGAGTTTGAAATCACCTCGGCCAAAGGCATCCTTGATAAAGCCGATGAGGACGGCATCACCATCATCAACGGGGATGAGGAGGAAATGACTTTCAATATCACTGAAGATACCCGCGTCACTTACAAGAAGCAGGCGGTGGACATTGAAGACCTGGCTGATTATGAAGGCTATGAGGTGGTAGTGGTCTATGATGTGGACGACGATGCCTCCACTATCAAAATTGTCGGCAGCGCGGCAGTCGATGACGATGACGACGAAGATGATGAACAAGGCCAGGACTAAGTCTTTAAAAATCTCGGATACAGGGCGCTATGTAAAATTGGCATAATTACGTATCACCCGGGCAGGCATCCTGCCCGGGGCGGTATTTTTTATTATGATTCAGCGCTGGTATGCTACCATTGAGCTTAGATCAATCCCGGGAGGACAGATGATGTCCAACGCTGAACCGTCACAATTAGAGAAGATCGTCGTTTCGGTGTGGCGCCAGTACAAAGAAGGCGACACCACTGCCATAGAGGACAGTTTCGATCAGATCATGCCTTACTGTCTGCGGATTTGCGCCCGTACCTGCGGGCGCTATATCGACAACAGTGATGAAGAGGCCAGCATAGCCAGAATGGCCATACTGGAAGCCTTTGAAAAATATGAACCGCAGCGCGGCAAACTTTTGCTGTACCTGGGATATGTAATCCGCAACCGAATTATCGATTACAAACGCAGTGAGGAAAAGCGGCATTTCACTCCGTTCTCGGCGTTTCAAAGTGATCAGCACATCCCCGCAACGGAAACCGCCGACCTGGCTGAACTGATATTAGACGACCTGGCGCGCAAACAGGACCTGGACCGTTTCAAAGCGGTAATACAATTATACGATATTAAACTGGAAGATTTGGTAAGGGGCAGTCCGCGCCAGAAGAAGACCCTGGAGGCTGCAATTTCAATAGCTGCCGGGATAGCTTCCGATCAGGAGATGAGTACGTACTTGCAGGACAAAAAGATGATCCCCATTAGAATGCTGGAACAGCGCTGCAATGCCAGCCGTAAGATAATTGACCGTTACCGTAAGTTTATAATCGCCAGCGCCCTAATAATAATCCATGACATTCAATGCTTAAGGCCGTATGTAAGTGACCGGAAAGGAGGTTAGCAGCATGTCTAAGGCTGAAGGTGTCGTCATCGAAGCGGGACGAGGATGGGCTGTTATTATGAGCAAAGACGGCCGTTACCGAAAGATAAAGACCGGGCAAGCCCTTTACCCCGGTCAGTTTTACTATGCCCCAGACCGAGCGGCGCTGCGTTATGGTCTTGCCGCCGCGGTATTGCTGCTGCTCTTCACCGCCGCTATGGATTTCTTTAACGTAGTTGCTTACGCTTCGGTTACTCCGGGCATCGATTTGGGCATCAACCGCTGGGACCGGGTAGTATCGGTCAAGACGAATAGTGACGAGGCAGCCCGGATGGTGACCCAATTGGATATCGGCGGAAAAACCTCGTCCGAGGCTGTAGCAGTCCTGGTAAGCCGGCTAATTGAGAATGACCAACGTTCCGGGGAGAGCAGCGGGAGCCTGGATATTACCGTGCACAGTAAGAACAACGACCGCGCCTTGGGTACAAAATACCAGGAAAAACTGATGACAAGAATATCGGGATCAATAGATGAGGTGCTGAAGGTTCATGAAAAGATAAATTTCGAGAACGATACCATTGGCGAAAAGGTGAGCATTCAATATAAACGGTCTGCCCCGGGCCTTGCCCCCAAGATGAACCAGGAGGGCCAGAACGCCGCTTCACAACCCGATAAGTCCAACCCTGCCGGCAAAAAGACGGACGGCAATAATGACCAAAAGGCGGTAAACAAAGACGACCATTCCATTCCGGCAGTCAAACAGGATGCTGCCAATAGCCGGTTTAGGGAGGTTGACAGCACGCGGCCTGCTGGTGAAGCCGGGGCGGATTCCACGCCACAGGGCAATGCCGCGACAAGCCCCGGTTTTTTCTCGCACTGGATGGAAAAAAAGACCGCAATTGACTGGCCGGAATTTAAGAATATGATAAAACCTGGACAGGAGAAAAAAGACAATTAGAGTTCGCAAGAAACCTGATAAGGGGCGCACGCCTCTTATCATCAGCGGGTAAGCTGTTGGTAGATAGTATCGGCCAGCCCTAGAGAACCTTGGCGGCTGATGGTTTTGGCATACTCCTCATCGAGCATGGATTCGAAGGTTTCGGTGGCCATGCCCCGGGTGATGAAATCGCTGCGCGGAATGCTGGAGCGCATGGCGGACAACAGACGGAACACGAACACACTCTCCAGGTCCTGGCAGGCCTGGAGAAGTTTTTTATCATCCCCGGCTTGTATGGCGTTCTGTAAGACCTGGCCGAACTTCCCCGTCTGTTGTTGTTCCCGGCTGGCCTGAGCGGCGGCCATATTAGAGAGTGAACTAGTGTTTATCGAAGATACCGTGTTCATAAAGCCCGCCTCCTTTAACGGCGCAGGTTGGTGGTGGTCTGCAGCATCTCGTCGACTGACTGTATAACTTTAGAGTTTATCTCGTAAGCTCTTTGTGCGGAGATCAAGCCCACCATCTCCTCCACGATCTGCACATTGGAAGATTCCAGATAACCCGACTCCAGAGTTATGGCGCTGTCCTCCGCGGGGTCCCAATCCACAGCCTCACCGGCATTGTCAGTAGCCTTGTACAGGTTGCTCCCCACCTTCTCCAAACCGGAGGGATTCATAAAAGTGACTAGTTCGATTTGTCCGGCCTCCAGGACCTCGTTTGACCCTGCGACCTTATAAGTCACCCGGCCATCCTTTTCCACAAACACATCATAGGCTCCGGGTTCGATAGTCTCCGCCCCTGAGACCAGATTGCCGGCGCTGGTAACCAGGTTGCCTTCAGCGTCCAGTTTGAAAGAGCCATCGCGGGTGTAAAGCTCCTGATCTCCGGCTCCCAAAACGCGGAAATAAGCATTGCCGCCAGCAATGGCCACATCCAGGGGATTGCCCGTAGGCTGCAGATTGCCCTGCCCGTTCATAATATCGATAGCGGTGGGACGGACCCCCATGCCGACGGCTATGCCCACCGGCTCAATCAGCTCTTCACTCACTGTGGGGCGTTTTAAAGTCTGGTAGAGCAGATCTTGAAACTCTACCCGCTGCCGCTTATAGCCGGTAGTGTTCACATTAGCGATATTGTGGGCCAAGGTGTCCACATTGAGCTGCTGCGCGTACATGCCCGTGCTGGCAGTATAGAGGGACCTCATCATAGCGGGCTTCCTCCTTGAAAAAAATTATGTTGGGTATTAGAACGCACCTCGGTCGTTCGGTGCTCAGGTGGGCCTCTCGGTGAGTCCAGCCCACGGTATAAAATAGTTATTCCATATCTATATCGGAATATATGAGCATAAACTTTAACAGAGAATTTGTCCAACTTAAGGTTCACGTTATAGCAACTTTTTTCCTCTATGCTCATATATTAAAGCACATACAGATTTCGAGGTGTGATTCATGATTAAGATTTCGGACCTGCGTACCCGCGATGTGATCAATGTGGTGGATGGCAAAAAACTGGGCAGCATCATAGACATTGACCTGGACCTGGAGAACGGGCGCGTCCTGGGATTGGTCATGCCCGGTCACAGCCGCGGCTTCCACATCTTTTCCCGCCGCGAGGAAGTGACCGTGCCCTGGCATAAGATAGTACGCATCGGGCGCGATGTTATTTTAGTAGAGGTACCGGTAGCCAATGAGATAGACGGCTATCACCGCGACTACCGCATCGACGACGACCGCTACTAGATATATTAAGTTGAAATATCCGCCCTTTTTGGCGATAATAAGAGCAATAAGCAGCAGATAAAGCCTAAAGGGGGAAGAGGGATTGAGATGCCCTTATTGCCAGGAATTCGAGAGCCGGGTGGTCGATTCCCGCTCCAGTGATGACGGGGCCTCCATACGGCGGCGGCGGGAGTGCAATGCCTGCAAACGCAGGTTCACCACTTACGAGAGAATAGAAGAGCGGCCCTTGGTGGTGGTCAAGAAAGACGGCAGCCGGGAGCCTTTCCTGCGCGACAAACTTTTGGCCGGGATTACTAGGGCCTGTGAGAAACGACCGGTCAGCATGGAGGATATCGAGAACCTGGTGGCCGCGCTGGAACGGGAATTGCGCGATGAGTATGAGCGCGAGGTGAGCAGTCAGGTAATCGGCGAAAAGGTGATGCGCCGTCTGCAGGCTCTGGACGAGGTGGCTTATGTGCGCTTCGCCTCGGTGTACCGCCAGTTCGCGGATTTAAACAGTTTTATCAGAACTATCGAGCAGTTGAAAAATAAATAGGATTGGAAAAGGTGCTGTTGCCGAGCAAAAATAGCGCTCTTTTTTGCTTGGGGGCATCGCCTGCACCGGATATTAGGGGGACATTACCCAATGGGGTGTGTCCCCGTTCTTTTAATTGATCCCGCACCAGAGCAGCCCCTGCCCTGATGCGCGACCAGCTATCACTTTGGCAAGGCAATAATCGTGCAGCCGCTATCCCCGCATGAAATGCAATAATAGTCCCTAATCATGGCGATACAAGTGGATTATCCCATAAATAAAGACCTCCGCCGGGCGCCAGGTATTATTGCAGGTAGGCGGTGAGAGCGGCGACAACCATCGGCAGGGGAAAGCTCTTTTCTTCGATGCGGGTGGAGGGGCGGCCGTAAAGGTACATGGAGTCGTCATAAGATCCGGTCTCGCGGCGGCCTTGCTTAATGTCAGGCACATCCTTCAGCCAGCGCCAGGCTGAGGAGCGGGGCAAATGGAAAACAAAACGGTATTTGTCGGCAGCCACGATAAACTCGAACAGCGAGTAATACTCCGGTTCCACCGACTGCACGAAGCATTTGGGACAGCGGTGTCCCTTTTTTAAATATTCCACGAAAGAAAGCCCGGCACTGCGGGCCGAATCTTTGCAGTCGTCGCACAGCCAAATGCGTTCCCGGTCCGGGCCTAAGAGGTAGCACACCTGTATCGCTT
>DHGD01000157.1:14869-33458 GCA_002402575.1 Syntrophomonas sp. UBA4807 | reverse complement strand
AACAAGAAGAAGGATATGCGCAAGACCTCTTCTCCAGGCTGACCGGCAATACTGTCAAGAAAATGGTCATAGTGGCGGATGGCCTTTATAACCTTGCCAAAACGGGTCGTGCTTACGCCCCTTTTGCCCAAGCGGGTTTTCTTATCCTGCAGGTCAGCCAGCGCAGAATAAATATCAGCCTCCTGCACTTCCTTCTCGTCAAACAGGTAGCTGATACCGCCGTTGGCGTTGCGCGACACCTGGGACACCTGCAGGTAGCCGTATTCCATCAATTCATGGACCTGGCGGTTATTTAGCTGGTAGCGGCGAGCCACTTCACTAATGGTGAGCAAAACGGGCACCTTCCTAATGCTGGAGTCGGTACAGAGCCGGCCCGGTCCATATCCCTGGGAGCGGACACGCTGAAAATGCACCAGGGCGCTGTATCAAGCCAATCCGATCAAGGTCACATCCTGCAGGGGCTTGGGGCCAAATGATCCGGGCAGCGCGGAATCCACTTCGTTCAGGGCGTATCCCGGGGTTCGGCGCCAGGTTTATCTTCGTCGTCATCAGCCGGGGTTAGGAGCGCCAAGGCATCCTTTTCCCACTGGCTGGGCACCTGTATGATAACTTCGGCAAATGGCCCCACCGTCAGGGGAATCTGTGAAATAGGGCGGCTGAGGGTGCGATAAGGGATTCCCTGTGATCTTAACAAGCTTTCAATTATAATGTCATCAGGAGGACAGACCCTGACCACGGTAACCCATACCGGTTTTTTTTCACTGCCGTCCCGGCCTTCGGGGGTAATGGGGTTAATCATCACAACCTACCTCCTTATGCCTATTGTAAGCGAAAGAGAGCGCCTGAACAAATGAACCGCTGGACCTGGCAACAAGTTCATGACCTGGAGTATTTAACCGTGCCCGCCTGGCAGGAACGGGGCGCTAAGGCAGTCTTTACCGCCCGCTCCGGCGGTTGCAGCAATTCGCCCTACAATAGTCTGAACCTGGGCTTGCACGTCGGCGACGATGCCGAAAAAGTGCTTCACAACCGGCGCCGTCTGGCGGAGATTTTCGCCGCTGAGCCGGGGGATTTGGTATCCTGTCAGCAAGTGCACGGCAATCAGGTGGGGATAGTGACTGAAGCTCATCGTGGCCGGGGAGCTTTCAGTGACCAGGACAGCATCAGCGCCTGGGACGGAATGATCACCGCACAGCCCGGGCTGGTTCTGGCTACCTTTTATGCTGATTGCATCCCCTTGCTGTTTTTCGATCCGATCAGACAAGTGGTGGCCACGGCCCACAGCGGCTGGAAAGGCACATATATGCGCATCGCCGCACAAACCGTCACCGTAATGACCAAGAATCTGGGCTGCAGCCCGGCTGACATACAGGTTTGGTTGGGGCCCGGCATCGGCGCCTGCTGCTATCGCATCCAGGCTGATCTGTTAGACAAAGTTAGGGATGGATTCCATGATTTTAGTGATATAATTTATGAGGACGAACAGGGTTGCACCTGGGATCTCAAAGCCACCAACGCACAAATCCTGATGGAGGCGGGAATCCCCGGAGACAATATAATCACCTGCCCGCTGTGTACTGCCTGTGACGCCGGGCGCTTTTTCTCCTACCGTCGTGATGGGGGCACAACTGGGCGTATGGGCGCGGCCATCGCCCTTTTAAAATGAGGAACAACTATGATAAATGCCAAGATTCTGGTCGTCGACGACGAAACCTACATAGTGGAGCTGGTCAAGTTCAACCTGGAGAAAGAAGGTTACCGGGTGGTGGTGGCTTACGATGGCGTAAGCGCTCTGCAGATGGTCAAAAGCGAACTGCCCGACCTGATTATTCTGGATATAATGCTCCCTAAGATGGACGGTCTTGAAGTATGCCGAACTCTCAAACTAAATCCCGACTTTAACAGCATACCTATCATTATGCTGACCGCCAAAGGCGAGGAATTCGATACTGTTTTGGGTTTGGAGATGGGGGCGGACGATTACATCAAAAAGCCCTTCAGCCCCCGGGAAATGATTGCCCGGGTAAAAGCCCGGCTGCGCGCTCTGAAGATTCTGCAGGCCGAGAAGGCTATGGGCAAGAAGGTTCACGTGTACAAAGACCTCTTGGTAATACCGGAAAAATACGAAGCCTTCATGGGAGAAAGAAAACTGGAACTGACCCCCAAGGAATTTGAACTGTTGGGACTGTTGATCTCCAATCAGGGCCGTGTTTTCACCCGTGAGGCTTTGCTGGAAAAGGTGTGGGGCTACGAATATTCAGGGGACACCCGCACTGTAGACGTTCATATCCGCCACCTGCGTCAAAAGCTCAGTGATGATTCGAATTATCCCGATTATATCGAGACAGTGCGCGGGGTGGGCTATCGTTTTACCGAAGATAAAGTATCCTTGGAGAGGTAACAGTATGATCGCGGCACTGGATCAGCCTAAAATACAAGCTATTCTGACCAGCCTGGTGGAGGGGGTCATCATATTCGACCTCGACGGTCAGGTAATAGTGGCCAACCATATAGCAGAACGGATTTTCCACACCGCCCGGGGTACCCTGGTGGGCAAGACCATGCAGGCTATCAGCCCCAACAACGGCGAATTGGTGGCTATGGTGGATGAAGCCGTGTCCGGCGGTAAAGAAACCTTCGCCGAGACTATGCTGGGGACCCACAATCAAGTTTATCGGGTGGTAGTCCGGCCTATCAAAAATGATTCGGGACAGATGGAAGGAACGGTGGTGGTCTTTCACGATATTACCGACATCCGCAATTTTGCCCAGGTGAGGTCGGAGTTCGCCGGCAACGTCTCCCATGAACTGCGCACCCCTCTGACTTCCATCAAGGGATTTGTGGAGACCCTATTGGACGGAGCCATGGCCAATGCCGATACCTGCCGCCGCTTCCTTACGATTATCGACACCGAGACCGACCGCCTGAGCCGGCTGATTGAGGACTTGTTGACCCTGTCCTCGATAGAGTCCAAGGAAAAGCTGATACAGCCCGTGCCGGTCAATCTGGCTCATTCAATCCGCACCGTGATAAATATGCTGGGGCCGCAGATCAGCGAAAAAGACCTGATGGTAAAATTCATTTACCCGCCGGAAATGCCCCTGGTGCATGCTGACGAGGACCTGCTGGGGCAGGTGCTGATCAACCTGTTGGATAATGCCATAAAATACACCCCCATCCGGGGAGTGGTTACCATACGCTGCCGGGAGCGCGAAAGTCGCATTGTCATAACCGTGACCGACACCGGGGTGGGCATTCCCGAAGACAGCATCCCCCGCGTCTTCGAGCGTTTTTACCGGGTGGATAAAGCCCGCACCCGCAGCCAGGGTGGCACCGGTCTGGGGCTGTCCATAGTCAAGCATATCGTGGAATCACACGGCGGCCAGGTGTTTGTCAAAAGCGAAGTGGGCAAAGGCTCCACCTTCGGGGTGTGCTTTTTAACGGTATAATCGGCTGTCAGACATGACACATTTTATAAGGAGTGTAAGCAGTTGGGGATTGCCGAGAACATAAATGGTTTGCGGAGCAGGATCGCCCAGGCCGCCCGGCGCAGCGGACGCGACCCGGGGGAAATAACCCTGGTGGCGGTAAGCAAGACAGTCGGCCTGGAAGCTGTGCGGGAGGCCATGGCCGCGGGATTGAACCATTTCGGCGAGAACCGCGTCCAGGAGCTGAAATTTAAGAAAGGTCATTTTCCCGAAGCACATTGGCATATGATCGGCAGGCTGCAAACCAACAAAGTAAAGGATGTGGTGGGGGAAACGGTTTTAATCCATTCCCTGGACCGTTGGGCACTTGCTGAAGAACTGGAACGGCGCGGGGCTAATTTAGAAATTGAAGTACCCGCCCTGCTGCAGGTCAGCCTGGCCGGAGAGGAGCAGAAGGCGGGGGTGTTAGCCGCGGACATAGAGCCTTTTTTAAAGTCGGCAGGGCAGTTTAAACGTCTAAAGATAATGGGTTTGATGACCATGGCTCCTTTGTCGGAAGATTCCGAAAAATCTCGGCCAATCTTTAAAGAATTGCATGAAATTTATCGATGCTATAAAAGTAGGACTTACCATAATGTGGATATGAAGCACCTCTCCATGGGGATGTCGCAGGATTTTGAGATCGCCATCGAGGAGGGAGCGACTATCATTCGGGTGGGTACCGCGCTGTTTGGGGAGTAAACGTTAGTGAGCAATTGGACAGGAGGAGGCAACCATAATGAGCAGTAAAATTAACAAGCTGTGGAACTGGCTGGGTTTGGAGGCTGAGGAAAGCCGGGAGGAAATTATCGAAATCCCGGAAGCCGCCGAGGACAACATGCGCAGCGGCATTTCTAATGTAGTCAGCATACACTCCAATAAGACCATGAAAGTGGTGGTCTGCGAACCGGAGAGCTTCGACGAGGTACAAATCCTGGCCGACCACCTCAAAAATCGCAAACAGGTGATTATGAACTTTGAAAACACCCCCAAGGAATTGTCGCAGCGCATTCTGGATTTCGTCAGCGGCACCACCTACGCCTTAGACGGCAACAGCCAGCAACTGGGTCAGCATGTTTTCATCTTCACCCCCAGTAATGTGGAGATCTCCAGAGATGCCCGCATCATAATGCGGAAACACGGCGTCGGCAGCATTTTCGGAGGTGACCGCTAGTGCCCCAAAACCTGGCGGTTATCGGCTGCGGTAAAATGGCATTTGCCATTATGAAAGGGCTGGACCGGAAGGCCTATGCTACAGTATACTGCCACGACATCAACCCGGCCCGCAGTGCTTTGTTTGAAACCGAATTCGCGGCTACGGCCTGTTCCCTGTGTGAGACCATAGATGCCGCAGAGGTGATTATCCTGGCAGTCAAACCTCAGCAGCTGCAGCAGGTCATGCAGACCAGCCAGGGACGCTGGAATCAGGAGAAACTGTTGATCTCCGTTCTGGCCGGAGTTAAGACCGAAACCCTGGAAAACACCACCGGGAGAAAAACCGCCGTGGTGCGGGTGATGCCCAACACGCCCTGCCTGGTGGGGCAGGGGATCTCAGCCCTGTGCGCGGGGAAACTGGCTACCCCGGTGCAGTTAGAAACCGCCCGCGATATTTTCGCCCAATTGGGTGCGGCGGTCACGGTGGACGAAAAGCTGATGGACGCGGTCACTGCCGTTTCAGGGAGCGGACCGGCTTATGCTTTTCTGACAGTGGAGGCTATGATCAACGCTGCCGTAAATGTGGGCCTGGACGCTGCTCTAGCACGGGAATTGGTTATTGAAACTTTTAAGGGCAGCCTGGCCATGCTGGAAGCCGAAAACCTGCATCCGGCCATTTTGCGTGAACAGGTTTGTTCGCCGGGAGGCACCACTATTGCCGGAGTCAGGCAGTTGGAGGGCAACGGGCTGCGCAAGGCCTTCTTTGACGCCATCGAAAAAGCCTATCAGCGCTCCATCGAGCTGGGTAAACAATAGAAGATGGGAGAGAATTAATTGATTGGCCTGATAATCGAAATCGTAAACATTGCTTTCAGCGTACTGATCTGGATGGTAATCATTCGCTGTCTGTTGTCGTTTATACCCCATAACCCCTATCAATCCATTATCCGTTTCATCTATGAGGTGACCGAGCCGGTCATGGCCCCTTTCCGCCGCATAGTACCCGTAATCGGAGGCCTGGATATCTCACCTATCGCTGTAGTTCTGGCTCTGGAACTGGTGCGCTGGGCATTCATTCAGGTCATACTGATGTTGAGGTTTTAATATAAAAGGTGCTCAGTGGAAATGATGCCAGCATGACAGCCAGTCCCAGACTGGCTGATGGGTGACTTTCAAAGGAGTTGTAGCGTTAATCATGCATGAACTGGAACTGCTGGCCCCGGCCGGAAAATGGGATGTGTTGGAGGCGGTGGCGGAAGCCGGGGCTGACGCTGTATATTGCGGGGACAAGCGCTTTAATATGCGCATGTTGAGACCTGATTTCAATTTCAGCCATGAAGAGCTTCAGGACGCGGTGACCTACTTACATCAGCAAAACAAGAAATTGTACATCACCGTCAACAACCTTTATTATGACCGGGAAATTTGCGAACTGCGCCACTATCTGCAGTTTGTCCAGGACATCGGAGCCGACGGCATGATCGTACAGGACATGGCAGTGGCGGCCTTAGTCCGGGAGATGGGTCTAACCGTGCCCTTGCACGCCAGTGTGCAGATGGGAATCAGCAATCTGGAGGCGGTTAGGTTCTTAGAAGAACAGGGATTTGCCCGTGTCATACTCTCCAAGAGCCTTTCTTTAGAGGAGATCGCGGACATTCATCAGAATAGCCGCCTTACCTTAGAATTCTTCGCCCATGGCGATTTGTGCATCTCCCATACCGGGCAGTGCTATTTGAGTAGTTTTGTAAACGGCGCCAGCGGCAATCGAGGCCGCTGCAGCAAACCCTGCCGATGGTTGTACCGGCTAACCGGCACCAAGGCTAACCCGGAGGAGTTTGCCTACCATATAACTCACAACGACCTGATGGTATACCCGCATTTGCGCGAAATGGTGCAAGCCGGGGTATATTCCTTCAAAATAGAGGGGCGCATGCGTGAAGCCGGTTATCTGGTCGGATTGATATCGGTATACCGCCAGGCCCTGGACCGGCTCCAACAGGATCCCTCGGCCAAACCTGACCCGGCCGGTGAAGAACACCTGCTAAACCACCGCCTGCGCGATCTGTCCGCGGGGAACCTTTTGCACCGTCCTGACCGCAACTCAATCGGACTGGACGGCAGCCGCGAATTCTTCCGCCCCACCGAAGCCCGGCTTCTGTTGCGTCTCCAGGCTCTGGACTATGAACCGGAATCTGTGATCGTTCCGGCGCAGCTCACCCTCAGGGTCAAGATAGCCAACTTGGAGCAGTTTGCCGCTCTGCAGGGCAGCGGGGTGAATGAGATCATTGTTGGCATGGATATAATGCGCCAACAGGGCCAGGAATGGAACCGCGAGCAGCTCAAGAACTTGTTTGCCGCCGCTACTCGGGAAGGCAGCAGCGTTTTTCTTGAAACCCCGCGCGTCGTCACCCAACAAGACCTGGATTGGTTGGAGGAGAGATTGCAATCATGGAGGGACTTTCCCTGGAAAGCGGTTATCGTCAACGACTATGGGGCCTGGAAGCTGGCACAAGGGCTGGGGTCATCAGTTGAGGCCGGTTATGGCTTGAATGTTGCCAATTATAAAACCGCTCAGTGGCTGCTCAGACTGGGCGCAGCAAGAATAACCGCCTCCCTGGAAACAAACGATAAAGAGAGCCTTAGCGCGCTGGGAAAACTGGGAGATAAACTGGAGGTTCTGGTGCAAGGCCCGTTGTGCGGGATCATCAGCGACTATTGCATGGCCCGCTGCTGGAGTGATGATGAAGAAACCGATTGTGAAGTTCATTGCCTTGACCCCGATTATGGCCTCTGGGACGCTTATGAGCAGTTTTACCGCATCCGTACCGACTGGCAATGCCGCAACCACATTTATTTCCCCCATGAACTGGCCTTGCTGACCGGCTTGCCGGGAATGACGGCGGCAGGCATCAGGCGGATACGAATTGACGGGCAGTTTTATGAACCGGGATTGTTGAGAAAGGTTGCTGATATTTACCAAAACGCCGCAAACGATCTGGCTGATAGTAAATGGGAACAGCAAGAAGCCTTTGCTAGCCTGTTGGAACTATTCCCCGGCGGCCTCAAACGTGTGTCGTGGGGACGGTTCGGTGACACAACGCCGCCGACACCATGATACGCGGATTGCTGCCCCCTCGATATGGGGAGAAATGAACCATTGCTGCACAAAATATATATATTAAAGCGTCCCCGTGTGTCACCCAGTGTCACTAATATAGGAGGGTTGTTCAAATGATCACATCTATGGAGATACGCAGCCAGCATTTCAGCAAAACCGTGCGTGGACTGAAAGAGGAAGAGGTGCGCAACTTCTTGGCTCAGGTAGCGCAGGATTACGAAAAGATGTTCGCTGAAAATGCTATTTTGCGTGAACAGATTCAGAAGCTGGAGTTTGAAATATCCAAATACCGCAAGATGGAAGAGACCATGAACAACAGCCTGATCCTGGCACAACAGACCGCCGAGGATTTGAAACAGAACGCCCGCCGCGAAGCAGCCCTGATGTTGGGCGAATCCAAACAGAAGATTGCGGAGATGTTGAACATTTATCAGGATGTGATTAAACGGCTGAATGTATACAGCGCCGAGCTTAAAGCCCAGCTGGGCGGACAGATGGAAATGCTCGACAAGAGTCAGAAGCGCTTCGAGGAATTGGCCGGTTTCTTCTACGGCAAGGATCTGAAGGAGATATTGGAAAGCCTGGAGGCCGTCAAAATGGAGGTAGTCTAGGTGCTGAGCATCAGCCAGACAAGGGAGGGGTTGAGCCTGCAGGTTCTGGTTCAGCCGCGTTCTTCCCGCAATCAGATCGTGGGCGAATTTGAGGGGGCCTTAAAGGTTAAACTTACCGCTCCGCCGGTTGAGGGCGAGGCTAATCAAGCCCTGCTGGCTTTCCTGGCCCAGCGCTTAAAGCTGGCCAAAAATCAGTTGCGGTTAACCCGGGGAGAGTCCTCGCGGCATAAAATCGTTGAAATCAAAGGTATCGGAAAAGAACAATTGCTGAGCCGCCTGGGCCTGCAATAACCTTTTAAAAGTGCTTGTGCCTGGTCCTAAGCTCCATGCCACAGCCCTTGCTCCACATAAAAAATAAAAAACCACTCGCATGCCAACCGTAATCAAGTTTTCAATACCTACAGAATCTAATAATCTGCTTGCCAGCTCCATTCTAAATATCATATAATCAATTCATAACAAACATGATAAACATTATCCACTTTATAAAAACGGAGTACCAACTGCATGCAGATAACCAGGCAGTCCGAATACGCAATAAAAATAATGCTGGAACTGGCTAAAAACCCGAGCGGGACAGTATTGTCCAGCAGGCTCATAGCCGACCGCCAGGGTATCCCCGAGGATTTTCTGAAAAAGACGGTTCACCTGTTGTCCCTGCAGGGACTGGTGGTAACTCAACGGGGAGTACAGGGCGGGGTGCGGTTGGGCAAACGGGCCGACCAGGTCACCGTAGCGGATATTATTTCTGCGGTGGAAGGCCCCCTGGCCCTAAATGTTTGCCTGGAAGCGGGCTATGAGTGCCCCAGCAAGCCCACCTGCCCGGTACGCCGGGTACTAGCCAGAAGCCAGGCCGCTTTGGTCAAAGAACTGAGCAGTGAAACCCTGTTGGATTTAATACTGAGCGGTGCGGAATAATGTTTCTATATGCTTAAAGTTGACAAAAAAAATCAACATAATCAATTAAGGAGGATGGCAATATGTTCTGTAATCAGTGTGAGCAGACCGCCCAAGGAGGTTGTATCGTTAAGGGAGTGTGCGGCAAGAGCCAGGATGTGGCCGCATTGCAGGATTTGCTGGGCCATGCCTTGCAGAGCCTGGCATCGGCGGCGGAAAAGGCTCGCGGCGCCGATATCGGCCTTAAAGAGGTAGACCGCCATATCACCAGGGCTATGTTCAGCTTGTTGACAAACGTAACTTTTGACCCGGTGCAGGTGTCCGCCCTCATCGCCACCACCATGAAATTAAGACAGGAGCTGCAGTTTCAACTCAAGGAACGGGGCGTGGATTTGAATGACATCATCGCCTTCGAACCGGCTGATACTCTGAGCGAGATGATCAAACAGGGCGATAAAATGGGCCTGATTATTGACCGCCAGGCAGACATCGATGTTCAGTCCCTGCAAGAGATAGTACTCTATGGACTACGGGGTGTGGCCGCTTATGCGTACCACGCTGAAATTTTGGGCGAGGAAAACCCGGAAATTTATGCGTTCATGAGCAAGACTTTGGCCGCCCTGGGCAAGAGCCAGATGGAACTGGGCGCCTGGGTGCAACTGGCTCTGGAATGCGGGCGCATTAATCTCCTAGCAATGGAGGCCTTGGATCGCGGCAATACCGGACATTTTGGACATCCTGTGCCAACCGCGGTTCCCCTGGGGCATAAAGCCGGCAAATGCATACTGGTCTCGGGGCATGATCTCAAAGATCTGGAGGATGTGCTTAAAGCTACCGAAGGCAGTGGCATAATGGTTTATACCCACGGAGAAATGCTTCCCGCCCACGGTTATCCGGGACTCAAAAAATATCCCCATCTTTATGGGCATTATGGCACCGCCTGGCAGAATCAGAAAAAGGAATTTGATCAATTCCCCGGCCCGATTTTGATGACTACCAACTGCCTCCAGGAACCTGCCCAAACCTATAAAGAACGCCTCTTCACCACCGGCCCGGTTGGCTGGCCGGGAGTAGCCCATCTGCCCAACGGGGTTTTTGGGGACATCATCAGGGCAGCCCAGACTGCTTCCGGGTTCCCCTCCGATGAGGAAGGCAGGACGGTCATGGTGGGCTTTGCCCGCAACACCGTACTGAGCGTAGCCGACCAGGTGCTGAAGGCAGTTGCCGAAGGTGAGCTGCGCCACATTTTCCTGGTAGGGGGCTGTGATGGCTCCAAAGGCAAACGCAGCTATTACACCGATTTTGTGGCCCAAACCCCATCCGATACATTGGTTTTGACTCTGGGCTGTGGCAAGTTCCGTTTCTTTGATCAAGACTTGGGCAGCATCGGGGGCATCCCGAGGCTGTTGGATGTAGGGCAATGTAACGATGCCTACTCAGCCATTCAGATAGCTGTTGCCCTGGCCGAGGCTTTGCATTGTGGAGTCAATGATCTGCCCTTGTCTTTGGTGTTGTCCTGGTATGAGCAGAAAGCGGTCTCAATACTATTAACCCTGCTGTACCTGGGCATCAAGGACATCCGCCTGGGGCCCAGTCTGCCCAATTTCATCAGCGCTAATGTCCTGGGGGTACTGGAGGAGAACTTTGGCATCAAGGAGGTGAGTGATCCTCAAGCGGATATGCAGGCCATTTTAGGGTGATATGGCGCAATTTAGATTTGGCCATGGCTGATCAACCTGCGGCCAATTTCAATATGATCCTTCCTCTTGGGGCGGAGCAACGCCGCCCCAGGGGGTTTTTTCCAACAGATGTGGCCGGTGAGAAATTCATCAGCCACAGCGTCAAACGCAAGGCTGCAAATTGGGTACAATGCAAATAAGACTTAATCATGGGGAAGGGAATGAACATGATGAATAAAGAGGCGGATGAAAAAATCCTCAATGGCACTTCGGCGGCAGGACTCATTGAATATCAGGAGCAGTCCGTTGTCAGCCGTACTCTTATTGCGCGCCCTAACGGGACCGTAACTTTGTTTGCTTTTGGCGCCGGACAAGGCCTGAGCGAACACAGCGCTCCATATGACGCCTTGGCGCAAGTATTGGACGGCGTAGCGGAAATTACCGTATCCGGGGTACTACATCGACTTGCCGCGGGGGAGTTGATCCTCATGCCGGCCAATGAACCGCATGCCCTGTACGCACCGCAAAAGTTCAAAATGATGCTGACCATGGTGCGTTCCTGAAAACGCAGATTGACAAAATAGCAATGTCTTGGCAGCGGTGGTACGCTTTCAGACGGGTTTGTCCGCCACAAAAACGGAGGGGATGCTATGAAGTGGAGTGAGGAAGCGCAACAGGCCTTGGAGAGAGTGCCGGGATTTGTGCGTAAAATGGCCCGGCGCGCTGTAGAGCAAGAAGTGCGTAAAAAAGGCCTGGATACCGTGGAATTGGATGATGTGACCACTGTACAAGGCAAATACCTGGGCTACATCGGCAAGGAGGAGTCTGATAAAACCCGGGTGGCGGTAGTACGCTGCGAGATAGTCTCAGAAGTGTGCCCCGGGGTGGCCTGTTTTAAATCCTTTAACCGCCGTGAGAACCATTTCGCGGATTATCAGGGGGAGGTCGAGATGGTGGGGTTTTTCACCTGCGGGGGATGTCCGGGCCGTCGCGCCTTCCGGTTGGCGGACAGCCTGATGCGCTATGGAGTGGACGTGGTGCACCTTTCCTCCTGTATGCTTCTGGAGGAGGAATATCCGCGGTGTCCGCATGCCAAACAGATCAAGAAAATGCTGGAGAGCAAAGGTCTGAAAGTTGTGGAGGGCACACATCATTAAGACGACAGGAGACGACGCATAACGGTACAGCACCGGCGGGCATAGATGCGATGCCAGGACAATACTGAACCGGGAGGCAAAAAATATGGGTAGAACAGTTATAAAAATAGACGAAGAATTATGCAACGGCTGCGGGGAATGCATATCTCCCTGTGTGGAAGGCGCTCTGGCTTTGGTCAACGGTAAGGCCAAAGTGGTTAGCGAAGCGCTGTGTGACGGTGCTGGCTTGTGCATCGGCGTTTGCCCGGTGGGGGCTCTGAGCTTGGAACAAAAGGCCGACTTGATTGAACTGCCGGATGAGGCGGAGCTGGGACAAACTGACAGCGAGCTGCTGCATTGTCACCTGTGCCAGCGCAGCGAAGCCGGGCATTATCTTTTGCAGGCGCGCAATAACGGCCACAATTACTGGGTATGCACCCGCTGCCTGCCCGGTCTGATCCACGGCTGAAACGACACCCGCACCACATGAGCTCTGCCAAGAAATCAAAAGTTTGTGCTTGGGGAAAGCTAAAAGCAATTGCTTGAGGAGGCACAACCATGTGGCTGGTGGCCATCTGCGTCATAATCGGATATCTGCTCGGCAAGCGCTTATCCCTCTGGTCGGACCGGATAATACGCGTTGGCCTCTATATATTGCTCATTGCCATGGGCATGAATTTGGGAAACAGCGATCAGATCCTGCAGGCTATACCGCTTCTGGGCGCCCAGGCATTATTGTACTGCGCAGCTTCCAGTCTGGTTAGTATCCTGGCTGTATTTATCTACGAGCGCCTCTTCATCCACCGCTTCATTCGCCGCCGCAAGCCCCCGGAACGATCAGGGCTAGGGCGTGAAGCCCTCTTAATCGCCATCATCGCGATCTGCATAATCTCCGGATTTATAAGCGGACATTACTGGATTAATATGCCCGCCAACCTGCCGGCAGTTTTATTCAACCTTTCCTTGATCGTCATCTGCACCTCCATCGGGGTAACTATAAAGACCTCGCTGCATTTCATAACTTCCACAAAAAAGCTGTGGCTATATGCCATGGTACCGGTTATGGTGACGCTGGGCAGCGTAGGCGGAGGGCTATTGGCCGGACTGATTACCGGACGCAACGCGGTGGATTCAGCAGCCATCGGCGGGACCATGGTGTTCTATTCCTTCGCTTCCGTGGTCATCACCCACCAATCTGGGGTCGATGTTGGCCTGCTGGCTTTGTTGAGCAATATTCTGCGCGAGATACTGACCTTTGCGGTGGTGCCTTTTTTGTCCCGCTACTCCGAACTCGCGGCTTTTGGAGTGGGCGGGGCCTCGACCATGGATGTGACCCTGCCGGTAATTAAACGCAGCTTGCCGGAAGAATACACTCTCCTGGGAATATTCAACGGGGTGGTCTTGTCAGTAGCCGTGCCACTTTTGCTTATTTTTCTGTATAGTATGTCTTAGACGCCTACAGACGATAGCGCCAACAATTCGAAATACCTCCCGCTTATCGAACCGATAGAATAATTCTGTTAAAATATGCCCCAGAAGTAATATGTTAACGGCAGCTAGCGGCCGTTGGCCTCGACCACTGCTGGCAACACGATAAGCGGTTGTCTACCCAAACGCCGCTGCTCTCACAGCCTTAAAGGCGGCGATGATAAACGCAAAGCATAATAATGGGCCGCTCCAGCTAAAGCTGCCAAGACTTAACGAAATCACCCGGCAGCCTGACAAAAACCCTTTTTGTTGTCGTATCAGGAAGTTAAATGTATAATAAACTCAACTGTTGAATCGTGGGAGAGTAAATAAGAACGAGGGAGATGAGGAGAGCATGAAGAAGTTGTCGAGATTGTTGTTGGTTGCCATGCTTATCTTTAGCCTGGTGGCCGTCGGCGGATGCGCAAAGGAAACCGCACCTCAGCCGGGAGCTCAAGCCCCTGCTGCAACAAAGGTGCTTAATGTCGCAACCGAAGCTACATATCCTCCTTTCGAGATGGTGGACAAGGCTACCGGGGAATTAACCGGCTTTGACATGGATTTGATCCGCGCCATCGGCAAGGCCCAGGGATATGATGTGAAGATCCAAAGCATGGGCTTTGACGCTTTGATTCCGGCCCTGCAGGCCGACAAGGTGGATGTCACCATTTCGGCGCAGTCCATTACTGAAGAACGCCTGAAAGCCATCGATTTCAGTGATCCGTACTTTAAAGGCGGACTGATCGTGGCAGTGCGCGCCGATGACACCGCCATAAAGAGTTATGACGATCTGGCCGGCAAGGTTCTGGCTGCGGAAATAGGCACCATCGGAGCCGCCGCTTCCGAAAAACTGAAAGAAAGAGACCCCAAGACCCAGGTGCGTATTTTTGACGGCATCGGAGAAGCCTTCATGGAACTGGAAAAAGGCGGTGCGGTTGCGGTTATCAATGACTTTGCGGTCACCGATTACTATATGAAAACCGATGGCAAAGACAAAATCAAACTGGTGGGCGACATCTTCCAGGCCGACGACCAGTATGGTATTGGCGTCAAAAAGGGCAACACCGAAATCTTGAAGATGATTAATGAAGGCCTGGCCAAAGTTAAAGCCAGCGGTGAGTTCGATCAGATCTATAAGAAGTGGTTCAGTAAGTAAAAATAGTCAACATAATGCCTGGAAATGCGGGCGCCTATCCGCACTTCCAGGCATCTCATTGGGAAGGAGACGCAGCTGATGTCCATAACGCCATACCCGATGATGTTCGGGGCCACGCTATGGGAGAAATTAAACTCTATTAATGGCTTTAATGTGGTTGTATCGAACTGGGATTACTTTCTCGAGGGCGGCCTGGTGACCCTGGAGTTAACTGTTTTGTCCATTACTGCGGGCATGGTGTTGGGACTCATCATAGCCTTGATGAAACTGTCCCGCTGGCGGCTGTTGAGTTCAGTGGCCGTTATTTACATTGATTTCTTTCGGGGCACCCCTTTGTTGGTACAAATAATGCTTTTTCACTTCGGTATTTTACCTTTATTTGTTGATACCGGACCATTTTTGTCGGGCGTTATCGCCTGCTCACTCAACAGCGCCGCTTATGTGGCTGAAATCGTGCGCGCCGGCATACAAGCGGTAGACCGGGGGCAGATGGAAGCGGCCCGCTCGCTGGGCATGAACGGCAGCCAGGCGATGCGCTACGTAATATTGCCGCAAGCCTATAAAATAGTAGTTCCCCCCATGATAAATGAATTCGTCATGCTGTTAAAAGATACCTCACTGGTTTCAGTGATCGCGGTTTCGGAATTGGCCCACCGCGGCAAACTGCTCTATTCAACCACCTTTGAGCCAACCTGGGTGTGGGGCGCGGTCTGCGTGGTGTACTATATAATGACTAAAACCATCTCAATGATGGGAGACTGGGTGGAGAGGAGACTCGCCACGGAATGATTGAAGTAAAAGGCATTCATAAGAATTTTGGCCGCCTCGAAGTATTGAAGGGCATCGATTTTCATGTCTCTGAGCGCGAGGTAGTCTGTGTGATTGGCCCCAGCGGCTCCGGCAAGAGCACTTTATTGAGATGCATCAACCAGTTGGAGACGGTGCAGTCCGGGCGCGTTTTTATCGATGGAGTTGAAGTAACCAACCCCAAGACCGATATTAACCTTTTAAGACAGCAGGTAGGCATGGTGTTCCAGTTGTTCAACCTGTTTCCCCACAAGACCACCCTGGAAAACATCACCATGGCGCCTGTTATTTTAAAGGGCATGCCCAAGGAACAGGCTGAAGAGATTGCCATCGGTCTGTTGCGCAAGGTTGGTCTTCCCGATAAGGACCATGTCTACCCGGCACAGCTGTCAGGCGGCCAGAAACAGCGTGTGGCCATAGCACGGGCTCTGGCTATGCATCCCAAGGTAATGCTGTTTGACGAACCCACCTCCTCCCTGGACCCGGAAATGGTGGGGGAGGTTTTAGCGGTTATGAAAGATCTGGCCCATGAAGGCATGACCATGGTGGTAGTAACCCATGAGATGGGCTTCGCCCGCGAGGTGGGGCACCGGGTCATATTCATGGACGAAGGGGTTATAATGGAAGAAGGCACCCCGTGCGCCATCTTCGACAATCCCCAGAACCCGCGCACCCAGTCCTTTCTCAGTAAGGTGCTGTAGGTCTGGCTGTGCCGGAGAGAATTTCTAGAGCTATTGTGAGGCCCGGTTTATCCCGGGCCTCACTGCATAGCCTTTGAACGCTCTTGCCGCGCCAGAGCAGCGGTCACAGCGACAGAGTAACTCAAGCCGCGGGGATAGCTGATATATGAGCAAAAACAAGGCTGAGAAAATTTTAGACATACTGCAAGAGGCTTACCCAGAAGCCGGCACCAGGCTGCATTTCAGCACCGTCTTTGAACTCCTGGTGGCGGTGGTTCTATCTGCGCAGAGTACCGATGAACAGGTCAATCTGGTTACCGAGAAGCTTTTCCATAGATATTCCACTCCGCAGCAGATCGCTGCCCTGTCGGTTGAGGAACTGGAAAAAATCATCAAAGAAGTCGGTTTATTCCGCAACAAGGCCCGCCACATCAAAGCCCTGAGTGAAATGCTGGCGGAGAAGTACCATGGCCAAGTGCCTGCAACCTTTGAGGAACTGGTGAAATTGCCGGGGGTGGGGCGCAAGAGCGCCAATGTAGTTATGGCGGTGGGATTCGGACTGCCCGGACTGGGTGTGGATACCCATGTGCACCGAGTCAGCAACCGCCTGGGCCTGGTCGACGCTAAACAACCGCATCAAACCGAAGCCGGATTGAAGGCACAAATACCCCGCCGACGTTGGGGCAAGGCCCATCATCTTCTCATAAGCCACGGGCGGGCGGTATGCAAAGCCCGCTCGCCGCAGTGCAATTCCTGTCCGCTGGAACCGCTGTGTCCCAAAAACATAAAATAAATAAAAACCGCAGACATAAAAGAAACATTTCGTGTTCCGTGAAACAGGACCGCTGTGTCGCGCTGTGCCTGCACCACGTGTCTATCGCCCCCAACAGCTCTGGCAGAAATACACAAGGCGATCTTCGCGCTTCGTAGCCGCGAAAATCGCCCTGTGTTCCCCCCTATTTCCCTCTAATCCCGAAGGATGAAAATACCACCGGTGAGAACCGGTGGTCGAAGTACGCATGGTCGCATGACTGAATGGCTGTGGAGAAGACAGGCTTGCTTCCAATTAACTTTACGCAGTGCGCAAACTACCTTCTCCGAACCGTTATGTCCGCCGTCTCTGGCAGAACGACACAACCATAAGACAAGCGGCATAATGAGGAAGATCTGCGAATTTAACTTCGTACCACCAATGATAAATAACTTAAATAAGACCCAGCATATGGGCCTGAGCGTGATATCGCATTCTCCTCCTCAGCACAAGGTTGTTTTTTGTCGACCCGGTATAAGGCAGGTGATAACCGGGGACTATCTCTAATAATTAACCTAATTATAACATAGTGAAAATAAAAACAATATGTTGTACTAATATTCCTTAATTGTAGTAAGCGGATGGCAAGTCCGGCCAGATACGGATGCAGCGGGGTATCTATTGATGCCGGCGCCGATTGGTAAAACCAGCCAAATAAATTATCCAGAAATTAACGAATAAATATTGTTGCAAAATAATTACAGTACAGGATTATACTTAGTCGAAAGCTGCTAGTTATATTCCATTATTGTTCCTTAATTGACGCGCCTCGCCCTCCGCATCGCCCTCGGACAACGGCGGGAATAGCCAGGGTGCCATGTTCAAGCCGGGAGAGTTTTGGTATAGCCCTCGGGCAGCGGCTGAATGGGTTTGGTTATTTGGAACAAAAATGCGTTGGCGAAGCAGCGTAATCATGACGCCGAAAAAAGGTAAGCAGAAAAAAGGCCACAAAGAAAGCCATGAGACTTAAAATAAGGAAGTAACCGGTCATAACTTGCTAGCCGCAAGGAGATATGCTAGAATAAATTATTATTTTTAAGTTTCCATTGATACCCAACAGGCTGCGAAGGGGACAGTAAGCGATTTGGTCAAGGTTAAGCGAGGCCGGACAGGTGGGAGCCGGCTCCAGCCATTTCGACGAAGATCACCCCCGAGCCTTCAACCTGAATTACAGTAGGTTTGAACGTCAGCTCACGTTATCGAGCACAAGAGCGGTGTCTGTTGCTGGGCAGGCACTAAATGGGTGGTACCGCGGAAGAGGCCTTTCGTCCCTAGGGATAGAAGGGCTTTAATTTTTCCCGGTTCGTATCCGCAAAATCCGCCAGCGAAAAAAGTACATGAGGTGAATCACATGGCCAAAGGCAAGTATGACGCAACCCTGAATCTCCCCCAGACCGATTTTCCCATGCGGGCCAATCTGCCCGCCCGCGAGCCGGAGATCCTGGATTACTGGGAAAAGACCGGCATTTATGAAAAGGTGCAGGCCAAAAACCACGGCCGCCCCACTTTCATACTGCATGACGGTCCGCCCTATGCCAACGGGGACATTCACGTGGGCCACACTTTGAATAAAGTATTGAAGGACATTATCGTCAAATACAAATC